>DASYZN010000131.1:0-8666 GCA_035946105.1 Thermoplasmata archaeon
AGCCGGCGCCGGAAAAGATCGGGAGCTTCTGCCCGCGGACGAGCGTGTTCATCACGTCGATGTTCGAAAGCCCGGTCTGGATGAACTCGCTCGGCTCCTCCCGCGAGTACGGGTTCATCGCGTTCCCGACGATCTCGAGCCGGGTCTCCGAGACGATCTTCGGTCCGCCGTCGCGGGGCTCCCCGAGGCCGTTGAAGACGCGGCCGAGCATCTCGTCCGAGACCGGCAGCCGGGCGACCTCGCCGAGGAACTTCACGCTCGTCTGGTCGACGTTCATCCCCATCGTCGGCCCGAAGACCTGGACGATGGCGAGGCCCTTCCTCGAATCGAGGACCTGGCCCTGCCGACGGGTGCCGTCGGGGAGGGCGATCTCGACGATCTCCCCGTAGGCGGCATTGGCGACCTCCCGTACGAAGAGGAGCGGACCGCTGATCCGGTCGATCGTCCGGTAGTCCACCGGGACCTCGGGCGTCGATCTCGGGACGGCCTTCCCCTTCGCGCTCGCCATCGGCCTACGCCCCCCCGGCGGTCGGCGTCGCGAGCTGGTTCGTCATCTCGAGCTCGAGCTGGTCGAACTGGTTCGCGAGCTCCTTCTCCGGGATCCACTTCATCCGGGAGAGCTTCGATCGGACCGGGAGCTTCTGGATGTCCCCGACGAGCGTCCCCTTCCCGATCGCCTCCTGCTCCCGGTCGCCGAAGGCGAGGATCGCCCTCAGCATCCGGTACTGCTTCTGGATCGACGTGTAGGTGTCGACGTCGTCGTAGGCGCTCTGCTGGAGGTAGTCCTCCCGGAGCATCTTCGCGATATCGAGGACGCCCTTCTCGCGCTCGGGGAGCGCGTCGACGCCCACGAGCTGGACGATCTCCTGGAGCTCCGCCTCCTGCTGGAGGACCTCGATCGCCCTTTGTCGGAGGCCCACGAACTCCTTCGAGAGCTCCTGGCGGTACCAGGGTTCGAGGTCCCCGACGTAGAGCGAGTAGCTCTGCAGCCAGTTGATCGAGGGGAAATGCCGTCGGGAGGCGAGGGCGGCGTCGAGCGCCCAGAAGACCCGGGTGACCCGGAGCGTGTTCTGGGAGACGGGTTCGGAGAAGTCGCCGCCGGGCGGGGAGACGGCGCCGACGACGGTGATGGAGCCGGGGCGCCCTTCCGGCGAGAGCGTGATGACCCGGCCGGCCCGCTCGTAGAACTCGGCCACGCGGCGCCCGAGGTAGGCGGGGTAGCCCTCTTCGCCCGGCATCTCCTCGAGCCGCCCGGAGATCTCGCGCATCGCCTCGGCCCATCGACTCGTCGAGTCGGCCATCAGGGCAACGTCGTAGCCCATGTCCCGATAGTACTCCGCGATGGTGATGCCGGTGTAGACGCTCGCCTCGCGGGCGGCGACCGGCATGTTCGAGGTGTTGGCGATCAGGATCGTCCGCTCCATCAACGGGCGGCCCGATTTGGGGTCCTGCAGGTTCGGGAAGGTCGCGAGGACCTCGGTCATCTCGTTCCCGCGCTCGCCGCAGCCGACGTACACGACGACGTCGGCATCCGACCATTTCGCCAGCTGCTGCTGGGCGACCGTGTTGTGGAGCAGCAGGCCACCGAACCCCCCGACGAAGTTGGCCCCGAACTCCGGCAGCGAGACATCGTAGACCTCGAACGGTCCGTTGGTCTCCCGTTGCACCGCCACGACCTCGTCGCAATAGACCCACTCGAGGAGTTCGGCGAGGCGGGCCGCCCCGTGATCCCACCCGGCGTCGTCCGGTTGTGGCGGGGGCGTTCCGGCCATGAATCGGGGGAAGGTGGCCGCGCCCATCCGCTCCCCGTTGCCGATGTAGTTGTGGATGTCGATGCCCCGCCGGGCCAGATCCGCGTATCGGTGGTGGCTACGGTAGAGGCGTTCGAGGTATTCCTGAGTGATCGGCACCACGTCGGTCGACGTGTAGGAGCGGGCCTTGGATCGCACGTAGCCGCGAATCGCCTCCACCTTCGGGGCGGTCGTACTCCATGCGGTGGAGAGTCGGTCGAGATTCCCCAAGCCCCGGACGAAGATCCGGTAGCATTCGGTCCCCTGGACCCAACGTTGGCCCCGGGAGGAGGTCACGGCGAATCGCGAGAGGGCGTAGGTCAATTCGGTGGCTAGCCGCGGGCTCTTCGTGCAGAACTCAAGCTCGCCCGTGGAGCCCGTAAATCCCCCGTCGCCGAGGAAATACCCGAGCAGGAAGGCCCCGAGCACCTCGTTGTTCGAGCCGAGGACCGCGGACGGGAGCCGCTTGTCCCCGGAACTGGACCCCACGCCCAGCCATCGAAGCAGATGCACGAGCGTACGGCTGCCGACGAGAACGTTCGGGGTCTTGCCCGGTTGGCGCTCGATCTTCCCCTCGAGGTTGAACAGGCGCCTCGTCAGCGTCAGGAACCGTTCGAGCATCGGGGGTTCGGAGTTGGTGAACACCACGGTCTGGCCCCCCCGAACGTACCCTTCCGAGACGAACAGGCCGAGGAACTCCGCGAGGTCGGGGGTCATCTCGGTCGGGAGCGGGACGACCTTCCCCCGCCGCTCCAGCCTCGGGAGGACGGGGTCGAGGCGCACCGAGCCCCGCGGCTCGGGCAGCTTTCGGACCGCCGCGAGATAGTCGCCGGGGTTCAGGTGCTGGGCCTCGGTTTCGGCGAGGCTCCCGTCGGGACCGACGGTGAAGAGGCGGTGGATCGGGGTGACGCGCACCGTCCGGCCGCTTCGGGTCCGCACGCGGATCAGGGAGTCGCTCCGGCCCCGGTAGAGCGTCCGGGTCCGGCTGGTCACCACGCGGCCGTCGACGAGGGAGTTAAGTTCGAGGGCCTTCGGCAATCGGAGCCATTCCTCCGTCGGGTCGCCGGAGACGTCTCCGGTCGCTCGGGACTTTGCATAGATCTCATCGATCCGGGCGACCTCGCCCGAAGCCAGCAGGACCGGGGTCTCCCCGGCGACACACTTCCCGGATCCGAACGGCCCGGGAATGCAGGCGGTCCCGCCCTTGGCGACCGGGAAGAACGTGTCGATGACCCGCTGCCCCGTCACGAGCGGGATCCCTGGGGCGAGCTTTTCTCGGACCGGGCGGGGGACCCGAACGACCCAGCGCTGGGTGAGGGTGAGGGGGATTGGACCGGCGGCGGTCTTGACCGACCCGATCGGATCGCGGATCGTGTATGTGCCGCTCTTCAGGGCCGCGAGGGTCCCACGCACCCCCGGGGGGACCATGATCCGGTGCTCGATGAGCGGGGTCTCCTGGACGGTGCCGAGGATCGTTCCCGGGACCACCTCGTCGCCCGGCTTCCCGACGGCCTTGAACTCCCAGGGCTTCGTTTCGTCGAGCGGGGCCGCGACGAAGCCCCGCGTGATGAAGTCGCCGAGGTTCTTCTGGAGGACGTCGAGGGGCCGCTGGACCCCGTCGTAGATCGACTTGAGGAGGCCGGGGCCGAGCTCGACGGAGAGCGCCTGGCCGGTGTTCTCGATCTTGTCGCCGGGCCGGACGCCCGTCGTGTCCTCGTACACCTGGATCGTCGCCGTCTCCCCGACGAGCCGGATGATCTCGCCGACGAGTCCGAGCTCTCCCACCCGGACCACGTCGAACATCTTCGCGCTCGGGAGGCCCTCGGCGAGGACGACCGGACCCGAGACGCGGGCGACGACTCCCATCGGACCCTCACTTCGGCATCGCGAGCGAGACGCCGAGGACACGCTTCGCCAGCGCGTTCAGGCTCTCGACCTCGTACTCCCCGCTGGGGGGTGGGACGAAGACGACGAGAGGGTGGAGCGAGGCCTCCGCGTGCTGGCGCTGCGCCTCGGTGAGTCGTCGGCGGACCGACTGGCTCGCGACGATGAGGCTGTGGCGCGCCTCGGAGAGGACCCGGAGGAACTCCCGGGCCGCGGTCTCCTCGGTGACCTCGACCACGTCCCGGTGGCCGATCAATCGGAAGCCGATCGCCAGCTCCCGCTCGCCCAACACGACCGTGCCGCCGGACGCTTCGTTCCCGTCGGACACGGCCCCCCGTCGGGATTCCGCGGCATATAACGCCTGCCGGTGGAGCGTCACCTCGGGAGCCCGAGACGCGCGATCGCGACGTGCCGGGGCCCTACAACCTCGCCCCCGGGCCCCGAGCGGGCCCGTCCCCGTTCGACCTACTTGTACGTCGAGTGGTGGACGTGGCCCTCATCGTCCGTGATGAGGATGCACTCGCCCTCGCACTCGAACAGGCAGGCCTCGCAGACGATGCACTCGGGGCCGTTGATCGCGACGGACTTCTCGCCGCGGAACTGGAACTTCGCGCCGACGGCGGCGTCGTCGACGATGTCGGGGAACTGGTCCCGGGGCTTCAACTCGAAGACGTTCACCGGGCAGACGTCCCGGCAGTGAGCGCATCCGGTGCACTTCCCGAGGTCGATATCCACCTGGACCATTCCGAGCCCCTCGACGCGCTCCACATGGGGAGCTTATTTGAGCTTGGCCCCGGCCAAGAACCCCTCGAGGCGGTCCGGGTCCACGACCCCGGAGTTCGACCCCCCCGGGGCGGCCCCGCGACCTCGCCGCCCCCACCGATCGGTCGGGTCAGTATCGGAGGAGGAGCGTATGGCATTCCCGGCATCGGAACCCCGGGATGTAGACCATGCTGAAGGCGTTCGGTTTCGCGAGCTCCTCCCCCCCGAAGGCGAGGCGCGTCCGTTCGAGGAACCACTTCGATCCCCCGGAGAAGCTCTCCGATCCGAGGAAGCCGGGGGCCATCGGCTTCGAGCAGTTCGGGCAGTTCGTCACGGGGGACTCCGACGCCGTCGTAGAATGGCGGCCACAGATTGATTAAGCCTCCGAGCGCGCCGGGACGGGCCGCCGAACGCAGGATCGCCCCGACACCCCTTTAGGCCCGGGCCGGTTCGAAACCCCGTGGCCGTTCGGGCGAAGCGGGTGCCAACGGCCCGCCCTCCGATCTCGATCGCTCCCTCGGTGGATCCGAAGGTGGCACGCCTTCGCGAGATCCGGGAGGCGAGCCGCCACAAGACGCCCCAATCCGTCGACTATCTCCTGAAGGCCCTCGGCGATCCGGATCCGACCGTCCGCCGAGCGGCCGCCTGGAGCCTCGGCGCCCTCGCCGAGCCCCGCGCCCGAGCCCTCCTCGAGACCGCACTCGGCGATCCGGTGCCCGAGGTCCGCTCGATCGCGGCCGAGGCGTTGGGGGCGCTCGGCCGCCCGGAGAGCCTGCCGAGCCTGATCAAGGCGCTCGCCGATCCCGAGGCCCACGTCCGCGAACAGGCCGCCTGGGCGCTCTGGTCGATCGGCGACCCACGGGCCGCCCCCGATCTCGTCCGGGCCGTCCGGGACCCCGACCCCGCGGTCCGGTGGTCGATCGCCACGGCCCTCGGCCGGCTCCCCGGCCCCGAAGGGAAGGCCGCCCTCGTCGCGCTGCTCGACGACCCCAGCGACCGGGTCCGTCGGGAGGCCCTGCTCAGCCTAGGACGCGGCGGCTACGTCGACCTCGCCCCCTTGGTGCGGGGCCGCCTGACCGACCCGGCGCGCCGGGTGCGGATCGCCGCCGCGGTGGTCCTGGGCCGGTTCCAGGACCGGCCGTCGGTCCCCCGGCTCCTCGAGATGCTGCGGAACGACGAGTCGTGGGTCCACCCGGCGGTCCTGGTCGCCCTCGGCCGGATCGGCGACCCCGAGGCCGCGCCGACCCTCGTCGCGGAGTCGGGCCACCGGGCCTCCTGGGTGCGGGTCTGCGCGCTCCACGCCCTCGGCGATCTCGGCGCTCGGCAGGGGCGAGCGGCGGCCCTCGGCCGGGTATCGGACCCCGCCTGGTCGGTCCGGGGGGCCGCCGCGGAATGCCTCGGCCGGATCGGAGAGTCCGCCGATCTCGGGGTCCTGCTCGCGCTGCTCGAGGACGACCATCCCTGGCCGAGACGATGCGCCGTCTACGCCTTGGGCCAGCTCGGCCTCACCGAGGCCGCCCCGCGGATCCGAGAGGAGCTCGCCCACCCCGAGCCCGAGGTCCGTCTCGCGGCGGTCTGGTCGTTGGGCCGCCTCGGGGACGACGGCGCCCGGGAGGCGATCGCCGGCCTCCTGCGCGCGACGGACCCGCCGAGCCCCTCCGGCGGGACCCTCGCCGAGGGGGACGGGGCCGTCCGGATCGTCTCCGACGCCGAGGGGAAGCTCTTCGACACCTCGCTGCAGGCGCTCGGCCGGATCGCTCCCCTGTCGACGGACCCCGCCATCGTCCGCGCCCTCTTGGAGGCCCGCGGCCGGATCGGCGAGGCCGAGCTCGACCGCCCGGCCCGGCTCCCGACGGCCGAGGGCCTCCCCGGCACCTCCTCCCCCCCGTCGCTCCGCCACCTCTTCGAGGCGGCGCTGCCCGGGGAGGACGACGAACTCGGATGCTGAGGCGGGCGATCCCCGCCGAGGCGCCCCGCCTCGCCCGCTGGCTCGCCGAGGGAATCGCCGAGGACGAGCCGGAGGCCGGGTGGGACCCTGACCGCCTCGCTCGAACGATCGAGCGCCTCCACCGGCCGCCCTGGACCTGGCCGCTCGAGATCCTCTCGTCGATCGGGCGTCCGATCGGGACGACGATCGTGGACGTGGAAGGGGATCGGCTCCTCGGGGCCGCGTCGGTCGCCTTCGGTCGGGGGGTCGCCCATCTGGCCGCCTGGTGCCCCGGCCGTTCTGAGGCGGCCCCGGCGATCGCTCGGGAGCTCCTGGCGGCTGCGCGGGCGGCGGCGGCGCCGAACGGCCCGAAGGGGCTCCTCGTCTCCCTGCCTCCGGGGGCCGGGGCCTCGTCGAGGGGGCGCGTCCTCGTCGACGCCGGGGCCCGACGGCTCGTCGAGACGAGCCGGTTCGCCTTCGCGACGTCCGATGGAAGCCGCGCCCCCGGGTCCCCCGGGCCCGTCCGACGGGCGACCCGCCGGGACGTCGAGCCGCTCCTGCGCCTCCTTCGGGCCGGACGACCGCCCGCGCTCGAATCGCTCGATCCGGTCGGCCCGAGCGCGATCCGCCTCTCCCCCCTCGTGCCGAGGGTGTTCGGATCGGTCTCCGAGACGTTCGTCGTCGACGACGCCGGCGGGCCGGTCGCCTTCGTCCGCGCGACCGTCAGCGAGGCCGCCCGAGCGGGCCATCTCACCGAGCCGATCGGACCCGGCGGGGACGCCCCAACGACCGTCGCCGTGGTGCGGGCGGCGCTCGGATGGCTCGCCGAACGCGGTCGCCCCAAGGCGATTGGGTCCGCCTGGCGGGTCGGGCCGGCCGGGGGGACCTTGAAGCTGCCGAGCTTTGCCGAGACCCTCGACGGGGCGCCGCTCTACCACCTCGCGGCGCTAGGCGGGTGAGACCGCGCCGCCCTCCCTCGACGTCTACCTGATGCCAGCGGTCATCGGGGGCGGCCTCGGGGACATCGAGGAGGTGCTCGCCGCGGGTCGGGCGCTCGGGGCCGTCGACCGGCGGATCCGGCTCTTCCGAGTCCCGGGCCGGCCGATCCCCCGGGCCGTCGACGGCCCGTGGGACTGGCCCACGCACCGGCGCGTGGACCGCCTCGACCCCCGGGCGGCCCGCGCCCTCACGATCTCGCCGATGTGGGGCGTCTCCGCCGCCCCCGCCCGCCCCGAGCCGCTCGGCCGGGCGGGTCCATGGGCGGCCGAATCGGAGGCGATCGAGCGGGCGTACGGGCCCGAATCGGTCGTGCACGTGAGCCTCGAGGAGTTCGCCCGCACCCTCACGAGCCGGCAGGAGGAGTCCGAGCGACGCCGGGAAGGGGGCCTTTCAATGGGCCCGTCCGGTGGGGCCGCCACCCGGGCCGCCACCTCCGAGGCCCGCGCGACGTTCCATCGGCTCTATCGAAAGTTCCGGGCGTTCGATCGGGCGAACGTCCTGCATCTCTTCCAGACGTTCGTTCCCTCGACTGCGTTCGCCTCGGAGTACCCCGAGGCGGTCCAGGCCGGGCCGCTCTGGCCCCATCGGTTCCGACCCGGATCGCGGCGCGGCCCCCGGTCCCCCGGGGTCCGTCACCAACGTTGGGTCTGGTACGCGAGCCCCGCGAGCTCCGAGGGACTGCTCAGGACGACGGCCCGCGCCTGGCCGAGCGATCGATCGCCGCCCGCGATCGACCTCCGATCCCCGCGTCCTCTGCCGGTGGGGCGGTGGGCCGGCCGCTGGGTCCTCCGCCCTCCGGAACCCCCCGCGGCCTGGGCCCGCCGATTCTCCTCGGCCGATCTGCGGGTCGTGACGGGCAGCCGAACCCTCCTCGAGGCGCTCGAGCTGGGGGGTCCGTTCCTCTACTTCAACGGCCTCCTCGGGAGGGGGGGCCGCGCTCGGCGGCATCGGCCCGAGAAGATCCGCTCGCTCCTCGCCGCCGGCCGTCTCGGCGGGATCGATCCCTCGCTCCTCCACGATCTCGACGCCTTCTCCCGGGGGCGCGAGGTGCCGCGGATCGTCCGGACGGCCTGCGCCGACGGACGATGGGCCTCGCGGTTCCCCGACCGTTGGCCGATCGTGGGGTTCCGAACCCCCTTCCAGGACGCCGCGAGGCTCCTCGGGGCGATCGCCCGCCGGTGGACGGCCTCGCGGGACGGCGCGACCGAGCTGGTGGCCGCCGTGCGCCGCGAGGGCCGCCCGGAGCGCCGGGCCGGCTAGTCGCGACATCCGGCCTTTATCTGCCGGCATCCCGTTGCGCTCCC
>DASYZN010000132.1:0-4565 GCA_035946105.1 Thermoplasmata archaeon
CGCACCGAAGGCGATCGCGATGCCGCTCCCGAGCAGCACCTGGATCGAGTTCACGACCGCGACCCCCAAGGCAAGCCCCTCCCGGCGGGTCTCCTCGAGGTAGGTCGGGATGAGGTAGAGGATGGCGAAGACCATCCCGTCGAGGAACCCGAGGAGGAGGAAGATCGGCCAGAGGGCCCAGAGTCCCGCGAGAGGGATGAGGAAGATCAGAAGGCCCGCGACAAGCGCGAACGTCCCCAGGAGTCCCCGTCGGTCCCGGCCCCGTTCGGCGATCCAGCCTCCGATCGGTCCTCCCGGAAACGACATGACGATGAAGACGGCCGTGAGGAGGGCCGCGGTCCCGATCCCCCAGGACGGGTGGTCCGTCTGCCCGTAGTCGACGAAGTACTGGGCGACGATGTAGACCGCGCCCCAGAACCCCGTGGTCGCGAGCGAGAGCGCCCAGATCGATCGGGAGCGGAGGACCCCGGAGGTTGTGGCTCGCAGGGTGGGGCGAAGTTCCCCCTTTGTCGACAGGGTCTCGACGGGGAGCACGAGCCAGGCGACGAGCGTCGCCGCCACGAGCGCGGCGCCTCCGTACCCGAGCGCGGCCGGCCAACCCTGCACCACGCCGAGGTACGCCCCGAGGACCAGGCTCGCCGCGCCTCCCAGGCTGAACCCTCCGTTGAAGAGACCGATCAGCGGCCCGCGTCGGGATCCCGGGTAGTACGACGCGATCAGGCTGAGCGCGGGCGAGAAGAAGAAGGCGGCCCCGACCCCGCCGAGGAACCGGAGCGCGGCGAGGCTCTCCCACGTCGGAGCGAACGCGGAGGCAACGCCCGCGGAGCCGAAGAGGCCGATCCCCGCGAGGGAGACGCGGCGGGGTCCGTAGCGCGCGCTCGCGAGGCCGGCGGGGACCTGGAAGATCGACACGCCGACGAGGAACGCCCCCAAGACGATCCCAAGGGCCGCCGTGCCCGCCCCGAGGCTGCGCCCGATGAGCGGCAGGACGGCGCCGACGTTGTACCAGTTGAACGCGTAGACGATCCGGGCCGCCACTAGGGCCGCGGCGGCCGGCCCACGGCCTGCGGAGGAGGAAGTGCCCATCGTGAGCCTACCGGGGGAGCAGGCCCCGGCGCTGGAAGTACCGAAGCAGGCCCTGCGCCGCGAGGTCGTAGCTCGAGATCATGTCGGTTCGCTCCCCCGGCCGATCTCGCTCGGGCGACTGGGAGCCCGTCGCCTCGGCCCTTCGGAGCGCGTCGGCGATCGAGGCGACGGTCGGCTCTACCCGCGCAGCGGCGAGCGCCACGTCCCGCCAGCGTTCCACGTTGGCTCGGTAGCGGGCGAGATCGGCCGGTCCGTCGGGGCTTTCGCCGAAGTGGGTGTAGAAGATCCGGCGTGGCTCACGCTCGGCCATCGCCTCCAGGCTTCGGAACAACTCCTCGAGATCGAGATCGGGAGGGGGCAGCGCCGGTCTTGGGGTCGCCGCCCCCACAAGTCGGACCCCAGCCGAGTCCCCGGTCATCAGTCCGCCGATCGCCGTGTCGAGGAAGGCGAGGTGGTGGCGGGCGTGGCCCGGGGTCGCGATCACCTCGAGCGTGCCCCCGAGGAGATCGAACCGCTCCCCCCCGGAGAGCGGGTGGATGCGCAGCGGATCGGCCGGTCGGAGGCTTCCCCAGAGGACGTCGGATTGGGCGCCCCAGGCCCGACGGGCGCTCTCGGCGAGGCGGGTCGGCTCCACGAGATGCGGGAGGCCGATCGAGTGGACGAAGAACTCGGCCTTCGGGAGGTCGGCCTGCAGCGCCCCGACCCCGCCGGCGTGGTCGAGATGGATGTGCGTGACGAAGACCCGGCGCAGCGCGGCCCGATCGATCCCCGCCGCCGCGAGGTTCGCGAGGAATCGTTCCCGGCAGGTCGTGGGACCGGTCTCAATCGCCGTCCAGCCTTCCGAGTGCGGAAGGAGGTAGCACCCGACGAGCCCATCGATCCCTCGGAAGGCGAGGTCGGCGAGGTAGCGCCCCTGGCCGAGCTCGACGAGCGGAGGAAGCGGCACGGTGGGATCCGATTCAGGGGCTCGCGAGGGAGAGGAAGAAGGTGAGCACGGTGAACGCGATGGCGATCGAGATCGTCAGACCCCAGACCCCTCGGCTCCACCGGTAGACCTTGCGGCCGTCGAGCGGGCCGAACGGCAGGAGGTTGAAGGCCCCGAACCAGCCGTTGAAGTAGGCGAGCAGCAGGAGGGTCCCGATCCAGGCGCTCGGGAGGTGGGCGCTGGCCGCCAGCCCCGCGCCGAGGGCGAAGGCGCCTCCCTGGACGAGGTTCGCCGAGGGACCGGCGAGGCTCGTTTTCCCCCACTCGTCGACGTCACCCATCCCTCCGACGACCGTCGCGCCGGGCGCGGCGAAGAGGAATCCGACGAGCGCGGTGAACAACGAGAGGAGCAGTCCGGAGGGGGAGAGTCGGAACTCCGCCCAGAAGCCGAACCGCTGCGCGCTCACCTTGTGGGCCATCTCGTGGGCGATGAACCCCGTCAGGGCCGCGGCGGCCCCGAAGGGCAGGAGCGCGACGACGAGGGAGGGATCCGGAGGGGTGAGAGCTCCCCGGAAGGTGAACGAGCTGCGCAGCAGGGCGAAATCGATCGCGAGCACGGCGAACGCGACGCCGACGTGGATGAGCTCGGTTCGAGAGGTCGTGATCCGTCGGGTGGGCTGCGGACGAAGTCCGATGGTGAACTCCCCCGTGGGGACCCAGGCGGTCATGCCCGGTCCGGGCCGGACCGGGGGCGATCGGGTCGGCTCGGACCGTTCGAGGGGTTCGCTCCGAGGTGCCTCGCGCCCTTCCGACGAGAGGACGCGGGCCCTCGACCGCCCCGCTCTGTCGCGGGCACCCCTAGATCCCGAGCGGTCGACCCTCCGGGTTGGCGCTCGAACGACGAGGAGTCCATGGGGTAGAGCTCGCCTCGCATCGACTCACGGTCCGCCGTTGGACCCGCGTCAGCGGGTTCGGCGCTTTTTGGGTTTGCGGGTTCGAGGCCGAGCCGAGGAGGTGGGGGGTCGAGGCGTGGCGGATCGGGACCCCGCCGCGGCCGATGCGGGGGCCGGTTTCGCGGGGATCGCGGCGACCTTCGGTGCGGGCTTCGCACGGGCCGGGGTCGGCGTTCGCGCAACCTCCGGAGCGGAGAGGGGCGGCAGGCCGAGCGCCTGGGCGAGCTGCTGCTCGCGCTCGAAGGGCAGGCCGAGCGCCCGCGCCCGCTCCCGCTCTCGCTTCGCCGCGCTCGCTTCCCCGGTGTGTTCGAGCGCCGCGGCGTGAAGGTACCGCAGCCGGCCGTTGTCCGGCGCCACCCCGATCATCGCCTCCAGCTCGGTCCGGGCCGATCCCCACTCCTTGGCGTCGATGAGGACGGCGACCAGCTGGGCGCGCACGTTGAACCGGCTCGGGTCCTCCGAGAGGAGGCCCCGGTAGGCGGCAATCTCCTCGGGGATGCGGCCGGTCGCGCCGAGGACCGACGCCTTGCCGATCCGGGCGTCGAGGTTCGCCGGATCGAGCGTGAGAACCTCGTCGTAGGCCCGTTCCGACTCCGCCGGAAGCCCCAAGGCGAGCAGCGCGTGACCGATCCCGTTGCGGGCCGGCAGGTACTCCGGCTTGTGGTCGGCCGCCTGGCGATAGAACCGCAGCGACAGGGCCGGTACCCCCCACTCGCCCCAGGTACGGGCTCGGCCCATGATCTCGTCGAGCTGGCGGGCGCTCGGGAGCAGCCGGTCCTTCTTCGGCGGCGCGTCCGGGCGGGGCTCCTCCCCGACCAGGGCGCCGAGACCGAGCCCCTGGGCGAGCTCGCGGAACCGGCCGGAGTCGACGACGCTGCCGCGACGCCGGAGCACCTCGGCGGAGAGGGCTAAGGGGAGGCGGCCCGGGCTGAAGAGGACCAGCCGCGCGCCTTCGCTGCCGACCTCGAGGCCGAGCCGCTGGACGAAGCCGAGCGAGACCTGGTTCGCGTCCTCGACGAAGGCGTAGAGGAAGCCGTCCGAGGTCTTCACGAGCATCCCCTCCGGAACCTCCCGAACGGAGGCCATCGACTGGCCCATCGCCTCCATGAGCTGGCTCACCAATTGGGCGAACGCGGCCGCCGGCACGCCGGCATCGAGGGGAACCCGAGTTAAATATGTACATCTTTGGAAGAAGCGGTACCTTCCGTGAACCTCGTCGACCTCAGGGGGTACGTTCCCGCGATCGAAGCCCACCTCGCGCGGGCCTACCGCGGACGCGCCCGGACGGCGCCCCGGGGGCTCGTCGAGCCGATCGGGCTCATGCGGGAATTCACCCTGCGCGGGGGCAAGCGCTTCCGGGCGCAGTTCGTCCTCGCCGGCTACTACCTCGCCACGGGGCGGCCGCCGACGCCAGCCGTTCCGGCCGCGGCGGCGATGGAGCACTTCCAGAGCTGGATGCTGATCCACGACGACGTGATCGACCACTCCGAGCTCCGCCGGGGGGGGCCGACGCTCCATCGGGCCCTCGAGCGCCGCCATCGCGCACGCCACAGGGAAGGGGATGCCGTCGCGATCGGCCAGGGGCTCGGCATCACCTTGGGC
>DASYZN010000133.1:0-2099 GCA_035946105.1 Thermoplasmata archaeon
CAAGGCCGGACCGGGGGCCACCCGTGGGGTTAAGGTTGCGCCTGGGGCATCGTGGGATCGCTCGGGCGACCCGGGGTTACCCGCCCCAGCTTGCGCGGATCGAGCGGAGCAGGTCCGAGAACATCGCTTCCGTAAGCTTCCCCGTGTTCGTGTTCTGCGGGCTCGGGTGGTAGGAGCCCCAGACGATCGGCTTCCCCGGCCCGAGCGGAGCGCAGGCGGCGTGCCGAAACTCCACCGTCGGCCGGGGCGTTCCGAACGCACGGGAGGCCCCATCGAGGGTCGCCTCCCAGGCGAACCCCCCGAGGGCGAGGAGGCCGCGCGCGCGAGACAGCAGGCGGAGTTCGCGGTCGAGGTACGGGGCGCAGCGATCCCGCTCGAGCGGCAGCGGCCGATTGTCCGGGGGCACGCACCGGACCCCCGCGGTCACGTAGGCATCCTGGTAGCGGAGTCCGTCTCCCCGGTGGTCGGAGGTCGGCTGGTTGGCGAAGCCCGCCCGAAAGAGCGCGCGCACCAGGAACGCCGCGGAGCGATCGCCGGTGAAAACGCGCCCCGTCCGGTTCGACCCATGAGCAGCCGGCGCGAGCCCGATGACCACGAGGCGGGCCTTGGGGTCGCCGAAGCCCGGTACCGGGCGGCCCCAGTACGTCTCGTCGCGGAACGCTTTCTTCCGCTCCCGGGCGACCCGTTCCCGGTACTCCACGAGGCGGGGGCACCGTCGGCAGGCGATCACCTCCTCGGTCACCGTGCGCAGCGAATCCGCGGGCGACGGGGCCGTTCGGGGCTTCACCGGACCACCATGTCCGAGAGGGATCGGAGCCGGTGGGACGCCGGGGGTCCGGGCGTCATCGGCGTACCTAGTATCTCGGGACGTCGGGATCGACCCGAAGCGACCAGGCTTCGATCCCCCCGGTCAAGTTCGCCGGCTCGGGGAGGCCCTCCTGCTCGAGGTAGCTCGCGACCACCATCGAACGGGAGCCGTGATGGCAGTAGACGACGAGGAGTCGGTCCGTCGGCAGCTCCCCCCGTCGCGGCGGGACGTCGTTCATCGGGATGTGGATCGACGGCTCGATCCGGGCCGCCTCCCGCTCGTCCGCCTCCCGGACGTCGAGGAGGACGAGGGTCTCCGGTCGATCGCGGAGCCGGTCCCGCAGCTCTTCCGGGCTGATCGGGATCACCACGACCGGCCGTTGCCTCGGCTCGGATATCCGTTGCGGACCCGGAGGGGTTCGTCCCGTCCCCCGAGGCCCTAGGCGAGCGACCTCATATTCCACGTCCCGCTCCCCTAACGGGGACGATGGGGGACCAGGACCTCTCCGACGCGCTCGCCGGCCAGGGCTACCAGCTGACCGGTCGGCACAGCGCCGTCAAGCTCTGCTACTGGACGCGGCAGTCCCTCGTCCACGGCCGGGACTGCTACAAGGGACGTTTCTACGGCATCGAGAGCCACCGATGCCTCCAGATGTCCCCCGCGATCGATTCGTGCAATCTGCGGTGCCGATTCTGCTGGAGGAACCAGGGCTGGGAGAACGACGAGATGATGGAGGAGTTCGACGAGCCGGAGCTTCTCCTCGACCGCTCCATCGAGGCGCAGCGCCGGATCCTCTCCGGGTTCAAGGGCGAGGCGTCGGTCGATCCGGACCGCTGGAACGAGTCCCAGGTCCCCCGGCACGTCGCGATCTCGCTGACGGGAGAGCCGACGCTCTACCCGAAGATGAACCGGTTCCTCGCGCTCTGCGCCGCCCGGGGGATCACGACCTTCCTCGTCACGAACGGCACGAACCCGGACGCCCTCCGGGCGATGGATCCCCTGCCGACGCAGCTCTACGTCTCCGTCACCGCGCCGAACCGGGAGGTCTTCCGGAGACTGACCCTCCCCTCGCACGACCATGCCTGGGACCGGCTCCTCGAGTCGCTCGAGATCATTCGGGGGCTGAAGACCCGACGGGTCGTCCGGCACACCCTCGTCCGCGGCTGGAACCTCGGCTGGGTCGACCAGTATGCGGACCTCGATCGGACGGCCCGTCCGGATTTCGTCGAGCCGAAGGGCTACGTCTACATGGGCAAGTCCCGCCAGCGCCTCGGGCGGGACCACGTGCCGA
>DASYZN010000134.1:0-7978 GCA_035946105.1 Thermoplasmata archaeon
GGCAACCCGCACGGGTGGAACGCCTCGAAGAGGCGGAGGTCGTTCGAGACGTTGAGCGCGAAGCCGTGGAAGGTGACCCACCGTTCGACCGCGATCCCGACGGAGGCGATCTTCCTCGTCCCGTCGATCCAGACCCCCCGGCGGCCCGGGACCCGCTGGGCCGCGAGGCCGAACTCCGCGAGGGACCGGGCGACCATCTCCTCGACGTCGTGCACGAACCGGCGCACGTCGCGCCCCCGGGCCTCCAGATCGACGATCGGATACCCGACGAGCTGCCCCGGGTTGTGGAGGGTTCCCTTGCCGCCGCGCTCCACGCGGACGATCGGCACCCCCTCGGGGAGCGACTCCCCATCGCTCCCCTCCACGCCGACGGTGAGGACGGTCGGGTGCTCCACCAGGATGAGGGTATCCGGGACCTCGCCGCGCGCTCGGGCGGCCCGCAGGTCCCGCATCCGCCCGAGGGCCGTCGGGTAGTCGAGGGTCCCCCAGTCAACCAGCCCGAGCGCCGTGGGACGACCTCCGGGCAACGTGGAACGGTTCGCCTAACCATAGGAGGGCGGCCTCCTGGACGGTCTCGGAGAACGTCGGGTGCGGGTGGATCGTCGAAGCGACGTCCCGCACCATGGCGCCCATCTCGAGCGCGAGGGCGGCTTCCGCGGCGAACTCGCCGGCGCTAGCGCCCGCGGCGTGGACCCCGAGCAGGCGCCCGCTCGCCTCGTCCCCGACGAGCTTGAGCCATCCCGAGGTCGCGTGGGCCGCATGGGCCCTTCCGAGGGCCGCGTAGGGGAAGCGGACCTCGCGGGGCGTGAGCCCCTGCGCTTTCGACTGGGCGCTCGTGAGCCCCACGGTCGCGATCTCGGGCGTCGTGAACACCACGGAGGGGATCGCCTGGAATTGGAAGCGGGTCGGCAGTCCGGCGATCGTCTCGGCGGCCACGACCCCCTCTCGGTAGGCCTTGTGGGCCAGCATCGGAGGTCGCGCCACATCGCCCACGGCGAAGATGTGCGGCACGTTGGTCATCTGGCGGTCGTCCACCGTCGCGAACCCGCTCTTCGGGTCGATGCTCACGCCCGCCTCCTCGAGCCCGAGGTCCGCGGTCGCCGGCCGCTTCCCGATCGTGAGGAAGAGCCGTTCCGCCTCGATCTCGGATTCTCCCGACTCGGATTGAACGGCGAGGGCGACGCGCCCGGAGTCCCGGCGCAGCCGCAGGGCGCGCGTCCCGAGCCGGACCTCGACGCCCAGGGCCTCGAGCGTGCGCTGGAGCTCCGAGGCGAGATCGTCCTCGAGGCCCGGGAGGAGCTTCGGCATGAGCTCGACCAAGGTGACCTTCACCCCGACGCGGGCGAGGAACTCGGCGAGCTCGCATCCGCTCACCCCGCCTCCCAGGACGAGCATCGACTTCGGCAGCTCGGTGAGGTTGAGGATCTGCTCCGACGTAAGCACCCGGTCGCCGTCGGGCTCGAAGCCCTTGAGGACGATCGGGACCGCGCCGGTCGCGAGGACGGCGTGGGCGAAATCCACCCGTTCGCGCCCGCCGTCCGGTGCCGTCAGTTCGGCGGAGCGGGGGCCCGTCAGGCGGATCGAGCCGTACAGCACCTCGGCCCCGGCGGCCTTGAGGAGGGTCCGAACCCCCTGTCGCTCCTTCTCTACGAGGGCGTTCTTCCACGCCATCGCCTTCGCTAGGTCGAACCGGGGGTTCTCCGAGAGCACGCCGATCTCCGGGCCCTCGGTCCTCAGGGCGTGGTAGAGGAGGGAGGCGTGGATCAGCGCCTTCGAGGGGATGCAGCCGCGGTTGAGGCACTCCCCTCCGAGCTCTCGCCGTTCGACGAGCAGGACCGGCTTCCCCAACTGGCCGAGCCGGATGGCGCAGACGTACCCGCCCGGACCCCCCCCGATGACGAGGGTGTCCGTCGACCGAGCGTAGGTGCCGGCCATGCCGATCAGCCGCCGTTCGAGCGCGACGAGGAGAAAACACCGGCGGTCAGGGACTCCGGCGGGGGAGGAGGGGTCGATTCCGCCGCCTCGATCGCCCGGCGGACCTCGAGGTCGGCGGCCTCCGAGAGGCGGGCCTCGGCCTCCGGGGTCAGGAGCTTGAGCCGTTCGAGGAGTTCCTTCAGCCGGTCGACAGGGTCCGTCGCCCGCCCCCGCGCGAGGAAGTCCGACGGCTGGTAGCGGGTCGGGTCGTCCGAGCTCGAGTGCGGGGTCATCCGGAAGACGACGAACTCGATGAGGCTGGGGCCGTCGCCCGATCGGGCGCGGACGAGGGCGGCCCTAAGGCTCGCGATCACGGCGACGACGTCGGTCCCGTCGATCCGGCTCCCCGGGAACCCGTAGGCCCTCGATTTTTCCGCGAGGATCGCGGTCCGAGTCTGCCGCTCGACCGGGACCGAGATGGCCCACTGGTTGTTCGTGAGGCAGAAGACCACGGGCAGTCGGAACACCCCGGCAAAGTTGAGGCCGGCGTGGAAGTCGTTGGAGCTCGACGCCCCGTCGCCGAAGAAGGCCAGCGTGGCCCCCGGGTCCCGAGCCCGACGTTGGGCGAAGCCGACCCCCACCGCCTGGGAGATCTGGGTCCCGATGACGGAGGACATCGAGACGTATCGGACGTCGCGGGCGCTCGGGTGGCAGGGCATCTGGCGGCCGAGCGCGGGATCTCGGGCGTCCGCGAACAGGTGGTGGGCGTAGCGCTCGAGGGGGTGGCCGCGCACGAGGGCCAGCAACTGCTCTCGGAGCCCCGGGAAGACCCAGTCCTCGGGTCGGACGGCGAGACCCGCGCCGACGCTCACGGCCTCTTGGCCCGTGGCCGGGCCGTAGAAGCCGATCCGCCCCTGGCGCTGCAGCCCCAGCATCCGTCGGTCGAGCGCCCGGCCGAGGGTCATCCATCGGAACGCCGTCGCGAGCAGGGCGGGCCATCCGTCGCCGAGCGAGGCGTCGAGGATCGACGCGTCGTAGGGCATCGGGACGAGCGGGAGGGGTTCGCTCACCGGACCTCCTCCAAGGGGCCCAACGCTACCGGCGGGAGCAAGCCCACCGCGATCCTCGACGCACCAGGCGGGCCGCGATGGGTCGACGCCGATCGCCGGCGTTCCCGTGGGAGCCCGCCCTCGCTCGGACCCGCCGGGGGCATCGGTCCCACGTCTTTTCCGTGGGAGCGACTTCCTAATGAGCCGGACGGTTGAACGGAGACCGCGAGGCCGGGCCTTCGTCCCGCCCCTTCCCCGACGCACCAGGGAGACCGAACCTACCCATGCTCGACGCGACGACGGCGTTCATCGTCGATCTCTTCATCCTCCTCGCCGCGGCGGTGCTCGCCGGCGAGATCGCCGTCCAGCTGGGCCAGGCGGCGCTCGTCGGACAGCTCCTCGTGGGGGTCGCCCTCGGGCCGACGCTCCTCGGGCCGTTCCTCGGGCTGAACCAGCTCCCCGCGGGGCTCGGCGCCCTGCAGACCCTGGCGGTCATCTTCGTCCTGTTCCTCGCGGGGCTGGACATCGTCCCCGAGCAGGTCTACGGGATGGGCCTCGGCAACCTCGGACTCGGGCTCGCGGTCTTCCTGGTCCCGTTCACCGTCGGCTCGTTCGTGGTGGGTCCGGTGGTCGGGATCCCTTACCCCACGAGCCTCTACGTCGCCCTCGCCCTCTCGATCACGGCGCTCCCCGTGATGGGGATCATGCTGGCCGAGTTCCGACTGACCCACACGAAGATCGGCCAGCTCCTCCTGAACGCCGCGCTGATCAACGAGTTCGCCGCCGTCTCCGTCTTCGCCGTGCTGTTGCGGCTCGGGGGTTCGACCTCCCAGGGGGCCGTCGGGATCGCCATCGCCGGCCTCTCGCTCGCCCTGTTCGTCTCCGCGATGCTGTCGATCCACCAGGGCCTCAAGCTCCTGCGCGAGGCCCGGCTCTGGAGCGGCCTCACCCGGGCCTTCCAGAAGACCTGGCGGTCCAAGCAGGGGAACTTCGCCCTGCTCATGGTGCTCGTCGTCGGGGCGACGCTCTTCTCCCAGTTCCTGGGCCTCACCTACGTCGTCGGGGCGTTCTATGCCGGTCTCCTGGTCACCCGGGAGAGCGCCGGGCGGGAGGCCCACCACTCGATCAGCCAGGTCTTCGACGCCATGTCCTGGGGATTCTTCATCCCGCTCTTCTTCGCGTTCGTCGGCATCTCGATGAACCTCCGGCTCCTCGACACGGCGGCCTCCGTCGCGGCGTTCGGCGTCCTCCTCGTCGTGGCGGCCGTGACCAAGATCGTCACCGGGGCCGCCGGGGCGCGCCTCCTGGGGTGGAAGCCCGCCGATGCCCTCGCGATCGGGCATTTCGTCAACAGCCGGGGAGCCGTCGAGCTCGCGATGGCGGTCATCCTGCTGCAGTCCGGCCTCATCGACATCCGGATCTTCACCCTCATCGCAGGCGTGGGGCTGGTCACGACGATCCTTTCGCCGATCGGCGCGATCCGTTCCTGGCTCTCGGATCCCGAAAGCCGGGATGCGCTCTACCGGCGGATCCCCACGATGCGCCCCGGCCCGTCCCATCGACGGATGCGCTTCGAGCCGCCGGGCCTGCTCGACTGGGCGAAGGTGGATGCCGAGTGGCCGGCCGATCCCCATGCTCCCGAACCGTCGACGACCCTGATCCGGCCGATCGAACCGACCCCCACACCTCAGCCGATCGACGAACCGTCCTCTCAGGCCTCCGGGGCGGCCGGATCCCCCCCGACCCCGCCGCTCCCGAAGAGGTCCAAACCCCCGACGTAGCTTTGCCAGGCTCTCGCGGGCGCTCGGCGGGCGCCCTCCCCGGCGGGTCCCGGATCGAACTTTCCCAGGTCCGGGGGCTCAGGCGAGCTCCCCGAACAACTGGTGCGGATCCTCGAGATGGGACTTCACGATGGCCAGGAACTGCGCTCCCGTGTACCCGTCGACGAGCCGGTGGTCGATCGATACCGAGAGGTTCATGAACTCCCCGGCGCCGATCGTGCCGTCCGCAAGGAACGCCGGGCGGCGCTGGATCTTGTGGACCCCGAGGATGGCGACCTCGGGATAGTTGAGGATCGGGGTGGCGAGCACGCCGCCGAGCGCCCCCAAGCTCGTGATGGTGAAGGTGCCACCGATCAGTTCGGGCCGGGTCAGCTTCCCCTCCCGGCCGCGCTCCGAGAGATCTTGGATCGCCCGGGCGAGCCCGTTGATGCTGAGCTGCTCGGCTCGGTGGATAACCGGCACGATCAGCCCTTCCGGAGCGGCGGTCGCGATGCCGATGTGGTAGCCCTTGTGGAGGACGATCTCGCCCTTCGCATCGTCCATCGTCGCGTTCATCCACGGATGGGCCCGCAGGCCGGCGATGACCGCCTTGATGATGAACGGCAGATAGGAGAGCTTGACCCCGCCCCGCTCGGAGTGCTTGGCCATCCGCTCGCGCATCCGCATGAGCTCGGTCGCCTCGATCTCCTCGACGTAGGTGAAATGGGCCGCCCGGTGGACCGATTCGGCCATGTGCTCGGAGATGATCCGGCGCATCCCACGGATCGGGATGCGCTCGATCTCGTCGCCGATCGAAGCGGGGGAAGGGACCGGTGTCACGGTGGACGGCGCGCCCGCTCCACTAGGGTGGGTCGGGGGGATCGGAGCGCTTCGGGACCCACCGGAGAGATCCGCTTCGGTGATCCGTCCCCCGGGACCCGTCCCCGGGATCGTGGAGAGATCGATCCCTCGCTCCGCCGCGAGCCGGCGGACGTATGGGGTGGCGAGTCCGGCGCTCGCCCCTACTGTCGTGCCCGCCGATGGCGTTGGCTCCGCGGCCCGAGGCGCCTCGCGACCCTTCTCCTTCGGAGGCGGAACGGGGGCCGGGGGGGGGGACGCCGGGGCCGTACCGGGTGGAGCGTCCGTGGCCGCGTTTCGACCCCCCGTGTCTTCGATGGTGACGAGGATCCCGCCGACCTTCACCTTCTCCCCGACGGCGGCGTGGATCTTCGTGACCGTACCCGATCGGGGGCTCGGGATCTCCACGTTCGCCTTGTCGGTCAGGACCGAAACGAGGGGGGCGTCCTCCACGATCGCCTGGCCCTCCCCGACGAACCACTTGACGACCTCGCCTTCGGCGACGCCCTCCCCGATGTCGGGCAGTCGAAACTCGTAGGTCATCCTCGTCCTCAGCCGGCTCTCGCCGTCGTCCGGATCGCGTGCGCGATCCGTTCTGCGTTCGGGAGGTAGAGGTGCTCGAGGGCGTAGGGGAAGGGGGTGTCGTATCCCGTCACCCGTAGGACGGGCGCCTTGAGGGAGTAGAGCGCCTTCTCGGCGAGGATCGCCGCCAGCTCCGCGCCGAACCCCGCGAACCTCGGCGCTTCATGGACGATCACGGCCCGACCGGTCTTTTCGACCGAGGAGAGGACGCGCGCCTCGTCGAGGGGCACGAGGGTCCGCAGATCGATCACCTCGGTCTCGATCTTTTCCTGCGCGAGCGTTGCCGCGGCCTCGAGCGCCGTAGGGATCATCGCCCCGTAGGCGAAGACGGAAACGTCGGACCCCTCCCGAGCGATCCGGGCCTCTCCGAACGGGACCCGGTGATCGCCGTCCGGAACGTCCCCGGTCACCGAGCGATAGATCCGCTTCGGTTCGAGGAACATCACCGGGTCCTCATCGAAGATCGCCGTCATCAGGAGCCCCTTGGCATCGGCCGGCGTCGACGGGATGACGACCTTGAGGCCGGCGGTATGGGCGAAGTAGGCCTCCGAGCTCTGGGAGTGGTAGAGCCCTCCCTTCACCCCGCCGCCGTAGGGGGAGCGGATCACCACGTGGCAGGGGTACTGGCCCCCGGACCGATAGCGGAACTTGGCGAGCTCGCTCACGATCTGGTCGAACGCCGGGTAGATGAAGTCGAGGAACTGGATCTCCGCGATCGGTTTCAGGCCGTAAAGGGCCATGCCGATGGCCGTCCCGACGATCCCGGTCTCGGAGAGGGGCGTGTCGATCACCCGATCCGCGCCGAACTCCTTGAAGAGCCCCTCGGTGGCTCGGAAGACGCCCCCATTCACGCCGACGTCCTCCCCGAGCACCAGGACGTCCGGATCCGATCGCATCGCCTCCGTGAGGCCCCGATTGACCGCCTGGACCAGGGTGAGCTCGCTCATCTTCGGGCGACCTCCCGGGCCATCTGCTCGGCGAGCTCGTTCCGCTGGGCGTCGAGCGAGGCAGTCCGTCGGGCGAAGACGTCGTCGAACAGCGTCAATGGGTCGATCGGCGCGGTGGCCTCGGCCTCCTGGACCGCGCTGGCCAGCTCGGCCCGGGCCGATTCCCAGAGGGCGCGATCCGACGATTCGCTCAGGAAGCCCCCCTCCACGAGCTCCTTCTGGACCCGGTAGACCGGATCTCGAGACTTCCACGATTCAACTTCGGCGTCGGTCCGGTACCTCTTCGGATCATCCGAGGTGGAATGCGGGCCGAGCCGGTAGACCTGCGCCTCGATGAGGGTCGGACCCTCGCCCCCGAGGGCCCGACGACGGGCCTCGCGGACCTCCCGATACACGGCATGGATATCGTTCCCGTCCACGACCACGCCGCGGATCCCATAGGCGACCGCCTTCTCGGCCAGGGTTTCGCTGCGGGTCTGCCGGGATCTCGGCAGGGAGATGGCCCACTGGTTGTTCTGGCAGAAGAAGATCGTCGGCGCCTGGAAGACCCCGGCAAAATTGAGGCCCGCGTGAAAATCGTTCGAACTGGTCGTGCCGTCGCCGAAGAACGTCGCCGTCACGATGGCCTCCCTTCGCCGGCGGGCCGCCATGGCCGCACCGACGGCCTGCGTGATCTGGGTCCCGACCGGACTCGAAGCGGTCACGAAACGGAAGTCACGGAACCCGTAGTGGTTCGGCATCTGGCGTCCCTTCGAGACGTCGCCGGAGTTGCCGATGAACTGGTCCAGCAGGAGTCGGACGGGGATCTTTCGGACGAGGGCCACGGCTAGCTCTCGATAGGCCGGGAAGATCCAATCCGCCGGGTCGA
>DASYZN010000135.1:0-5945 GCA_035946105.1 Thermoplasmata archaeon
CAACGTCCGCTACGACGCGGTCATGAACGAGGTGATCGTCCATTGCGATCCCGGCCGGTTGCGCCGTCCGCTGGTCGTCGTCAAGGGCGGCGTCCCGAGGATCACCCGCTCCGACCTCGACGACTTGGCGCAGGGCACGCTCTCCTTCTCCGACGTCATCCACGCGGGCAAGGTCGAGTGGCTCGACGCCGAGGAGGAGGAGGACACGCTCATCGCCGTGAGCGCCTTCCAGCAACCCGAGCGCTGCCCGAAGTGCGAGCGCGCGCTCTCCCGGGGCGACGTCCGCTGGAGCTCCGCCGGGGAGAAGCGGGCCGAGGCGCTGGTGCGCTGCGGGCGCTGTGGCCACGAGTTCGACGCCCACCAGCTGCTCCAGGAGGGCCACACCCACCTCGAGATCGATACGAACCTCATGCTGGGCGTCTGCACCGGCCTCATTCCGTACCCTGAACACAACTCCACCCCCAGGAACACGATGGGCTCGGGGATGGCGAAGCAGGCCCTCGGCGTCGAATCGGTGAACTACCGGCGCCGCCCGGACACTCGCGGCCACCTCCTGCACTATCCGCAGGCTCCCCTCCTGAGGACGCAGACGATGCGCTACGTCCACTTCACCGAACGACCGGCGGGGCAGAACTTCGTCGTCGCCGTCCTCTCCTACGAGGGGTACAACATGCAGGATGCCCTCGTCTTCTCCCGGGCCGCCATCGACCGCGGGCTCGGCCGATCCTCGTTCTTCCGGACGTACCGGGGGGAGGAGCGGAAGTACCCGGGCGGCCAGGAAGACAAGTTCGAGATTCCCCGCCCCGACGTCGCGGGCGCCCGGGTCGACACGGCCTACCGGAACTTGGGCGAGGACGGGCTCATCTTCCCCGAGCTCGAGGTCGGGGAGGGCGACGTGCTCGTCGGCAAGACGAGCCCGCCACGCTTCCTCGAGGAGAAGACCGACCTGCTCACCCCGCAGAAGCGGAGGGAGACGAGCGTCACGGTCCGCTACGGGGAGTCCGGCTGGGTCGACGGGGTCATCCTCACCGAGGGCGAGAACATCTCGAAGCTCGTCAAGGTCAAGGTCCGCAACCAGCGGGTCCCCGAGCTCGGGGACAAGTTCGCCTCCCGGCACGGCCAGAAGGGCGTCATCGGGCTCATCGTCCCCCAGGAGGACCTCCCGTTCACGCGGGACGGCGTGACGCCGGACCTCCTGATCAATCCCCACGCCATCCCGTCGAGGATGACGGTCGCCCACGTGCTCGAGATGCTCGGGGGCAAGGTCGGCTGCCTCGAGGGCCGGACGATCGACGGCACGGCGTTCTCCGGAGAACGGGAGGAGGCGCTGCGCGAGGGGCTCAAGGCGCTCGGCTTCCATCCGTCCGGACGGGAGACGCTCTACGACGGGATCACCGGTCGCCGCCTCGAGGCCGAGATCTTCGTCGGCGTGATCTACTACCAGAAGCTCCACCACATGGTCGCGGGCAAGATGCACATGCGATCCCGCGGACCCGTCCAGATCCTGACCCGGCAGCCGACCGAGGGGCGCTCCCGGCAGGGGGGCCTCAGGTTCGGAGAGATGGAGCGGGACACCCTGATCGGCCACGGCGTCGCCATGGTGATCAAGGACCGGCTCCTCGACGAGTCCGACGGGACCGTCCAGTACGTCTGCGGGAACCCCGAGTGCGGCCACATCGCGATCCCCGATACGCGGGCGGGATCGCTCAGATGCCCGAGCTGCGGGAACACGTCGAGCATCTACCCCGTCGAGATGAGCTACTCGTTCAAGCTCCTCCTGGAGGAGCTGATCAGCTTGGGCGTGATCATGCGGCTCCAGCTCGAGGAGATGCGGTAGGGGGGACGATGTCGCAGGGACTTTCGAAGAAGATCAAGAGCCTGCAGTTCGCCTTCCTCTCTCCGGACGAGGTCCGTCGGATGAGCGGCGTCAAGATCATCACGGCGGACACCTACGACGACGACGGCTACCCGATCGAGATGGGGCTCATGGACCTCCATCTCGGCGTCATCGAGCCCAACCTGCGCTGCCGGACCTGCGGAGGGCGGGTCAACGAATGCCCCGGGCACTTCGGGATCATCGAGCTCGCGATGCCCGTGGTCCACGTCGGCTACGCGAAGGAGATCAAGCGCCTCCTGCAGGGGACGTGCCGGGCCTGCGGACGGCTCCTCCCCGACGCGCCGTCCTCCCGCTCGGAGGCCTCGGCCGACACCGAGGACGCCGCCCCGAGGGCCCGCGAGACGAAGGAGGAGCGGGTCTGCCCCCACTGCCACGAGGTCCAGCAGAAGATCGTCCTCGACAAGCCGACGACGTTCCGCGAGAACGGGCACAAGATCACCCCGAAGGAGGTCCGCGCCCGCCTCGAGCGCGTGCCGGACGACGACGTCCGCGCCATGGGGCTCAACCCGAAGTTCGGGCGGCCCGAGTGGATGGTCCTCACGGTCCTGCCCGTCCCGCCCGTCCAGGTCCGCCCCTCGATCACGCTCGAATCCGGCGAGCGGAGCGAGGACGACCTCACCCACAAGCTCGTCGACGTGCTTAGGATCAACCAGCGGCTCCGGGAGAACCGAGACATGGGCGCCCCCCAGCTCGTCGTCGAGGACCTCTGGGAGCTCCTCCAGTACCACGTCACGACCTACTTCGACAACCAGACGAGCGGGATCCCCCCGGCCCGCCACCGCTCGGGCCGCCCGCTGAAGACCCTCTCCCAGCGCCTCAAGGGGAAGGACGGACGGTTCCGATCGAACCTCTCCGGGAAGCGGGTCAACTTCTCGGCGCGGACGGTCATCTCACCGGACCCGCTGCTCTCGATCAACGAGGTCGGGATCCCCGTCGAGGTCGCCCGGGCGCTCACGGTACCCCTCGAGGTCACCCCGCACAACCAGGAGGTCGCCAAGGAGCTGGTGAAGCGGGGACCCACGCCGCCCCCGGCGATCACCGGCTACCAGTGCGGCGTCAACTACCTCGTGCGCGAGGACGGCCAGCGGATCAAGGTGATGGAGAAGAACGCCGAGGCGTGCGCGGAGCTCGTCCAGCCCGGCTGCGTCGTGGAGCGGCAGCTCCTCGACGGGGACATCGTCCTGTTCAACCGGCAGCCGTCGCTCCACCGGATGAGCATGATGGCCCACTTCGTCCGCATCCTCCCCCACAAGACCTTCCGGTTCAACCTCTGCGACTGCCCGCCGTACAACGCGGATTTCGATGGCGACGAGATGAACCTCCACGTCCTCCAGAGCCAGGAGGCGAGGGCCGAGGCGAAGGTCCTCATGAAGGTCGAGGAGCACATCCTGAGCCCGCGCTACGGCGGACCGATCATCGGGATGCTCCACGACCACATCACCGCCGCCTTCCTATTGACCCACCAGAACCCGACGTTCACCCGGGCCGAGGTGACCTACCTCCTCTCGAAGCTCCGCTACCCGATGCCGCCGCCCGCGGGGACGGACAAGGAGGGCAAGGAGTACTGGACGGGGAAGCAGCTCTTCTCCCTCACGCTCCCGAAGGACCTCAACATCGAGTTCCGCTCGAACATCTGGAACCGCTGCGACGACCCGCCGATGAGCTGCACGCACGACGCGTTCGTCGTGGTCGAGAACGGCATCCTCAAGGCCGGGACGATCGACGCCAAGGCGATCGCCTTCCAGAAGGGGGTCATCCTGGACGCCATCGCGCGGAACAACGGCCCGGCGAGGGCCCGCCAGTTCCTCGACGAGATGAGCCGGCTCTGCATCACGGCGATCGGCCTCAACGGGATCTCCACCGGGATCGACGACGAGGACGTCCCCGAGAACGCCCGGCGCGAGATCACCAAGGCTCTCGAGTCGGCCCACGTCAAGGTGAACGAGCTCGTCGAGCAGTACGTGCACCATGAGCTCGAGCAGATGCCGGGCCGATCCCTCGAGGAGACCCTCGAGGTCCAGGTCCGCCGGGAGCTCGGCCAGGCGCGCGACGCCGCGGGGGACATCGCGGGCCGCTACCTCGGGCTCGAGAACCCCGCCGTGATCCTGGCGAAGTCCGGGGCGCGCGGCTCGATGCTCAACTTGACGCAGATGGCGGGGGCCGTGGGCCAGCAGAGCGTGCGGGGCGAGCGGCTCCTGAGGGGCTACTACAACCGGACCCTCCCCCACTTCGGCCGGGGCGACCTCGGCGCGGACGCCCGGGGGTTCGTCTCGTCGAGCTACAAGCAGGGGCTCTCGCCGACGGAGTACTTCTTCCACTCCATGGGCGGGCGGGAGGGGCTCGTCGACACGGCCGTCCGAACGAGCCGCTCCGGCTACATGCAGCGGCGGCTCATCAACGCCCTCGAGGACCTCAACGTCGCCGAGGACGGCACGGTCCGCAACACCGCCGGGACGGTCATCGAGTTCCGCTACGGCGAGGACGGGATCGATCCGTCGCGCTCGTTCCAGGGACAGGCCGTCCATCTGGACGAGGTCCTCGCCACGGTGCTCGGCCGGCGCGTGAAGCCGAACGTCGACTCCCGGGGGGAGCCGCTCGCCGGCGCCCCGCCGGTCGGCGAGGAGGAGATGGACCTGCTCGCCGAGGCCCAGCTCGAGGAGGAGGCCGAGGAGGAGGAGACCGAGGAGTTCGGCTCCACCGAGGAAGGCCCGGACCTGGGAGGGGAGTGATCGGACCATGACCGAGGAGCGCAAGGCGCCCGAACCCGGCGAGAAGCTCACCGACCGCATCGCCGACATCGCCCGGGAGGAGGGGACGAGGCTCCCCGATTCGCTCACCGGCGAGCTCGCGCGCAAGCTCCGCTCGCTCAAGGTCGGTCCGGCCGAGGGGACGAAGGTGATCCGCGAGGTGGTCAAGCGGTTCAAGCGGGCCGAGGTCGACGCCCACGAATCCGTCGGGATCATCGCGGCCCAGTCGATCGGCGAACCCGGGACCCAGATGACCCTGCGAACGTTCCACTACGCCGGGGTCGCCGAGATGAACGTCACGCTCGGCCTGCCGAGGCTCATCGAGTTGGTCGACGCCCGACGGGTCCCGTCGACGCCGATGATGACCGTCCACGCCGAGAAGAAGGTGCGGGCCGACCGCGAGGCCGTCGAGAAGATCGCCCTCCAGATCGAGGTGACGACCGTCCCCGACGTCGCGAGCATCGGCACCGTCGTCGAGGAGCTCACGGTGATCGTCAGTCCGCAGGCCGCCCTCATGCAGGCCCGCGGGGTCAAACGGGCCGACCTGGAGCGGGCGCTCCAGGAGGGGATCGATCCGAAGCAGTTCGTCCTGAAGGACGGGTCCGGCTCCGGCGAGAGCCGTCCGTTCGAGATCCACCTGGCCGAGGCGCCGGCCTCCAAGAAGCCGGAGGAGCCGACGGAGGAGATGCCGTTCAAGAAGCTCCTCGAGGCGAGCGAGGAGGCGAAGGCGATCCGGATCAAGGGGATCACCGGCATCAAGCGCGCCCTCATCAAGAAGGAGAAGGACGAGTACGTGATCTACACCGAGGGGTCGAACCTCGATGGGGTCCTCGAGATCCCCGGCGTCGACCCGACGAGGACCATCACGAACTCCGTCTTCGAGATCTACAAGGTCTTCGGGATCGAGGCGGCCCGCGCCGCCCTCATCCTCGAGGCGTCCCGGACGCTCTCCGAGCAGGGGCTCGGCGTCGACATCCGGCACCTGATGCTCGTCTCCGATGTGATGACGAACGAGGGCGACATCCGCGCCATCGGACGGCACGGGATCTCGGGGAAGAAGACGAGCGTGCTCGCCCGCGCCGCCTTCGAGATCACGGCGGCCCACCTCCTGAGGGCCGCGATCACCGGCGAGGTCGACGAATTGAAGGGCGTCGCCGAGAACATCATCGTCGGCCAGCCGATCACCCTTGGCACGGGGGCGGTCAACCTGGTCTACCGACCCATCCCCTCCATCGCGAAGGCCGCGGCCGCCGAGGTCCCGGAGGCGTAGTCGATGGACCTCGCCCACGCCCTCAAGGTCG
>DASYZN010000136.1:0-4729 GCA_035946105.1 Thermoplasmata archaeon
TTCGCCGCGCTGACCGCCTCGGTCCCGACCTCCACCCTGGTCGTCGGGGACGACCTCTATACGACCGACCGGGCCCGCCTCGAACGGGGGATCGCCCGGCACGCGTCGAACGCCGTCCTCATCAAGGTGAACCAGGTCGGCACGCTCACCGACACCCTGGCGACCGTCGACCTCGCGAGGGCGAACGGGCTTTCGACCGTCGCCTCCCACCGCTCGGGCGATCTCCCGGAGGGGTGGCTCGCCCATCTTGCCGTCGGCCTCGGCTCCGTCGGGCTCAAGTGCGGCCTCCTCGGCGGCGAGCGGGTGGCAAAGCTAAATGAACTCCGGCGGCTCGCGGCCGCCACCGGAGCCGACTAGATGGAACCCGAAGCCGTCGTCGAGGAGCAGCTGACGAGCCCCTCCGACGGGCAGGACATCGAGCCGGGCGAGCTGCTCGTCCCCGAGGAGACCTACCTCACGAGCGGGGTCCACATCGGGACCCAGCAGAAATCCGCCTCGATGAAACGCTTCGTCTTCAAGGTCCGGTTCGACGGGCTCCACGTCCTCGACATCCGGGAGACGGACCGCCGGATCCGGCTCGCCGCGAAGTTCCTCGCGAGCTTCCCCCCCGAGCGGATCCTCGCGGTCTCCCAGCGGCAGTACGGCCAGAAACCGGTCAAGGTCTTCGCGAAGTCGATCGGCGCGATCTCCCTCTCCGAGCGATTCGTCCCCGGCTGCCTCACCAACCCGAACCTCGAGGAGTACTTCGAGCCGAAGGTGCTCGTCGTGACCGACCCGGCGACCGACCAGCAGGCGCTCAGCGAGGCCGTCTCCATCGGCATCCCCGTCGTCGGCCTCTGCGACGTGAACAACGAGACCCGGCACGTCGACGTGGTCATCCCGGCGAACAACAAGGGCCGCGTCGCCCTTGCGACGGTCTACTGGCTGCTCGCCCGGGAGGTCCGAAAGATCCGCGGCGGCGCCGACGCCCCCTTCACCCTCGCGATCGAGGATTTCCAGGCGGCGCTGTAGTCGGCCGCTCCCCAAGGACGGCCGCGCCGGGCCCGGCCGGTCGCCGACGCTTTATCCCGCCGGGGCCCCTGACGGGCGTGGGCGGCACCGGACCCCGCCTGATCCGCCTGCTCGCCGAGCACGGGGTGCCGGAGCGCTCCGGCCGGATCTACCTCGCGGCCGTCCGATCGGGCCCGCAGACGGTGGCCGAGCTCGCCCGCGTCGCCGCCGTCCATCGGGTCGAAGCCTACCGGTTCATCCGCCAGCTCGAGGCCGACGGGCTCCTCACCTCGTCCGGTCAACGGCCGATGCGGTTCGCCGCCCTCCCCCCGGAGGAGCTCCTCGAGCGCTGGATCCGCTCCGCGAGCGATCGATTGAAGTCGATCCAGGTCGACCGGGACCGGACCCTCTCCGAGCTCGCCGCGGGGGCGATGGACATGGACGTCCCGGAGGACCGGACGTTCCACGTCCTCGAGGGAACGGAGGCGATCTTCCGATTCCTGTGCCGCCGCATCGGGACCGCCCGCAGCGAGATCCGCGCCTCCATCCCCGGCTATGCGCTGTCCCTCGTTGTGGAAGGGGGTGTCGGCCGCGCGCTCAAGGAGTCCCACGAACGGGGCGTCCGGATCCGCCTCCTGAGCGAGATCGGGATGGCGAACCGCTCCGAGGCAAAGCACTTCGCCTCGTTCACCGAGCTTCGGCACAGCCCCGCCCCGGTGACCAACCGGGCCTGGTCGATCGACGGGAAGGGGGTGCTCGTCTACGTCTCGGGGCCGGAAGGGTTCGGCCCGGCGCGCTCCGACCAGGTCGCCCTCTGGTCGACGTCGGCCGTGTTCCTGCGGCGGGCGATCGATTTCCATCGCCGGTTGTGGCGCCGAGGGATCTCCTCGACGAGCCGGTTGGCCGATCTCGAGAACCCGCGGGTCGCCACCCTCGGCGTCTCCCGATCCGGGGCGAGCGAACCGTTCGACCGTCTCCGGGAGGTCGCCGTCCTCGGCATGCAGGCCACCGGGGTCGAGGAACTGCAGATCGACCTTCCGGAGGTGATCGGGACGATCGCGCGCAACCTGGGACGCCAGATGTCGAGCGAGATCGAGGGGGAGACCCCGGACGAGGTCGCGCGGTCGCTGAGCGAGTTCTACCACCGTCGGGCGATGGGCGAGCTCGAGATCGTGCGGGCACGCCCGTTGACGCTCAAGGTGAGCCAGTGCTTCGCCTGCGTGAAGCAGTCCCCGGAGATCGGTCGCGAGCTCTGCTCCTCCATGCTGCGCTCGGTGTTCGAGGCGAGGACGGGAGGGACGTGCGAGGTCTCTAAGCCGGATCCGAGCCGCCACGCGGCCCGGGGATGCCTCTTCTCGATCACGCCGGCGTGACGGAGGGCCGCGATCCGCCGCCCGATCGTCCCCAGGGTCCGTCAGCCGTACGGGGGGTGACGCGAGGTGCTCTCGGGGTCGAAGGGAACCGGCACGGGAGCCTCAGATCCTCCCGACCCGCCGCTTCGACCTTCGATCGGGCGGCCGGTCGAAGATCTCACCTCCCGACAACGGCGGGCCTTCGCCCGCCTCGAGCGCCTCTGGAGTTCCCTCGGCCCCTTTGCGAGGGAACGGGCGGTCCGGGAGGTCCCCGGCGCCCCCGAGGAGGGGACGGGCGACGTGCGATTCCTCGCGACGGGCCGGGAAGAGGTCGCGCGGGTCGCGGCGCGGGCCGCGGCGCTCGGGCGGCCGTTCCCGGGAGGGCGCGTACTAGACTTCGGATGCGGACCCGATCGGATGGCCCAGGCGCTCGCGGAGTACTTCGACACCAAGGTCGGACTGGATGGATCGGACGGCATGGTCCGCCTCGCCAGGGAACTCAACCGGGTCGGCGATCGCTGCCAGTTCGTGGGATCCGCGTTCCCCGACCTCCGCCTCTTCCGGGACGGGGAGTTCGACGCCACCTTCAGCGTCTACGTGCTCCAACACCTGCCGCAATGGCTGATGGCCCGATACCTCAGGGAGTTCGCCCGAGTGACCCGTCCCGGGGGTTCTCTCGTGTTCCAGGTGCACGGCGGACTGACCTCCTAGTGGGCCGACCGTTGGCCCGAGCCGTGGGTCTCGTTCGGGTACAACCTTTGGATCCGAAGGCCTCGGGCCCATCCGGGTCGTCCGGGATCGTGGGAGGTTCATTGGATCCGCCCCCGGGTCGTCACGGACCTCCTCCGCCCCGCTGGCGTCAGGGTCGACGCGGTCGAGCGGTCCCCGAAGCCGGACGGCCGCCTCTGGAGCGACTGGTACTTCGCCACGCGCCTGTAGGCCCGATCCATCCCATCCCGGACCGTTCCCTCCGAGGCCGACCGGGCGCTTCCCACGGGCCCAACCCCGACGCCATCGCCCGTGCTACACCACCTCATGGTGTAGGACTTGTCGAAACATTGGTAACACCGGGCGCCCGAGACTATTTATACTGGCGGCCAGTTACGCTTAAACCACATTCATGTCGCCTTCGACCTCGCCCACCGCAAAGTCCGTCCGCCGGCCGACGGCCGGGAAGAGCCCCCCGGCCCCGGTGAGTTCGGCCCGGACGCCGATCGTCCCGCCGACCCCCGCCGACTCCGACGTCTGTCCGGAATGCGGATCCTCCCATCTCACCCGGGACGACATCCGGGGCGAGATCGTCTGCGCCGATTGCGGCCTGGTCGTCGACGCGAGCACCCTCGTCTCCGATCGGGGCCAGCGGGGCAGCAAGGAGGACACCGGCCGCGAGGCCCGGGGATGGGGGCCGGTCATCTCGCCCCTGATGCCCGACAAGGGCCTGTTCAGCGAGATCGGGGTTCCGACCAGGGACTTCCAGGGGAACAGCCTCTCCCGGCACGCCTCGCTCAAGTTCTACCACCTCCGCAAGCTCAACCATCGCCTTCGCGCGGCTCGGACCCACCAGCGGAACCTCGTCGTGGCGCTCGGCGAGCTCAACCGCCTCGCCGGCGTGCTCGGCCTCTCCCGCGAGGTGAAGGAATCCGCGACCTACATCTACCGTCGGGCGCTCGAGCACAAGGCGACCCGCGGAAAGAAGATCGTCGCCCTCGTGGCCGCCAGCGTCTACGCCGCCTGCCGGCAGTGCCACGTGCCGAGGACGATGAAGGAGATCATCGCCCACTCGAAGGCGACGAAGATCGAGGTCGGTCGGGCCTACACGCTCCTCGCCCGGGAGCTCAAGCTCGGTCTCAAGCCCGTGGAGCCTCGGGACTACCTCGTCCGGTTCACCCAGGACCTCAACCTCTCGAAGGAGGTGCGCCACAAGGTCCTCCAGCTGCTCGAGCAGGTCGAGCAGGTCTACTCGACCTCCGGCGTGCTCCCGAACGGGATCCTCGCGACGATCATCTACATCGCCTCGAACCTGATGGGCGAGCCGCGAAGCCAGGACCGGATCGCCGCCGTGGCGAACGTCACCCCGGTGACCATCCGCAACCACTACAAGGAGCTCCTCGACCTCCTGGGTCTCCCGAAGAACCTCACGAACCCGCAGGCCCGCGGCACGGTGCCGCCTCCCCGGCAGAGCCCGGAACGACTCGAGGAGACCTCGGTCGTGGCCGGCCTGTGAGCCCGGGCCCGTTCCTCGATTCGATCGGCCCCGTGATTATTTAGCGACCGACCGGGTTCGGCGCCCGTGGCCCGTGCGTCCTCGGCCCTCAGCTACTCGTCCGTCCGCGCCTACCTGGAATGCCCATTGAGGTGGCGATTCCTCTACATCGACGGCCTCCGGG
>DASYZN010000137.1:0-1774 GCA_035946105.1 Thermoplasmata archaeon
TCCCACATCCTCCATCTGACGGTCAACGGGACCATGACCCTCGCCAATTCGTCGATCACCACCACCGTCAACGTCCTCGACCCGTTCCCGTCGCTCTCCGTCGCCATCGCGGGGACGTTCACCATGTCGAAGGGGGCCCTCGCGTTCCCGGGACAGATCCTCGTCAACGGGTCGTCCGCCGCCCTGAACCTCGACCAGGTCAGCGTCCAGCCGAATCCGAGCGTGGCGCTGCTCAAGTCGAACGCCACCGGACTCGCCGCCCAGGTCCTCTACAACGCGACCCGCTTCGCCCCCTCGATCTGGGTGACCAACGGAGCCCATGCGACCCTGACCGCCTCGAGCGAGTCGGGCACGTTCCGCGCCCATCCGTCTAGAGTCGTGCCGTTCGGGCTCCAAACGGAATCCGCCAACACGAGCGTCCTCGCCCAGCCGACCTCGGCTCCCACGTTCGTCGCGGTATCGGCGGGCTCCACGTCCTCCACGGCCCTCGCGCTCGACAACCTCTATCCGAGCGTCGCGGGAGGCTACGTCAATTTCACCTACAACCAGACCGGGTCCACCCACTCGACGGCCGGATGGTCGTTCTCCGAGAACGGGGTCCTCTTCCCGTTCGCCCAGATCGATTTCACCCGGGCGAGCGGGAACGTCTCGATCCCACTCCCGGCCGCGGCCATCGGGGCGATCAACGCCGCGGGCCTGCCGACGCACCTCGCCTGGCTCTCCGAAGGGCTCGTCGGGGTCGATCTCGGCGCGACCAGCGGGACCGACGTGACGATCCACGCGGTGGCCGTCCACTACCTCGCCCCGGTGAGCTACAACGTCACCGTCTCGGGACCCGGCAGCACGTTCACCGCCGCGAACACGGTCCTCGACCTCAACTGGAACGCCACCCCCGGCCTCTCCGGGGCTCCGGCCTACCAGCCGTGGAACTCGACGAAGCTCGTCCTCCTCAACGGGGCTGAGGCGTTCCTCGCGAACCTCTCCGTCCCCTACTCGGTGCCGACGGACTTCACGCACCAATCCGTCGTCGTACCGGATGCCCTGAGCGGCGCGACGTTCTACCGCTGGCTCGAGATGCCCGTCCAGGGGGCCGGCGGCCTCCCGGTCGTCGGGGGCCTCGCGACGGCCTACTCCTCCTACGCCGGGCCGCTCAACGTGACGGTCCACAACCTGAACGCCCTCTCGACGGCCGACCCCGACCTCGCCCGCTACGTCGCCTCCTGGGACGCCGCCCAGAAGGTCCCGTACGGCGGCGTCAACGCCTCCACCGGGCTCTCAACCCTCCTGCTCGCCGACGCCTCGATCGCCCAGGCGACCCTCCCGGACGGGACCTATCTGGGCGCCTACCACGTCGGCATCGGCGTCGCGCCGCCGTCCACGCTCGCGACCCAGTGGGCCTACGAGTCCCTGACCCCGTACCCGACCCGGGTGAGCGTATCGGGCGGGAACGTCACGGGACCCGACGTCGGCCCCCTCACCACGTTCCCCTCCTACAACATCTCGATCCGCCCGGCCGCGCCCGAGATCCTCGTGAACGGCACCACGGACTCGAGGACGATCGCGATCGGCGAACCCCTCACGATCCGGGAGAACGTGACCAACTTCGGCATCGGGGCCGCGGCGAACTTCAACGCGACCCTGTTCTACCACGAGGCCGGCGTCCCGCTCCCGATCGTCATCGGGCCGGCGAAGGCCTACGGGCCCCTCGCGCCCTCGGCGTCGCGGACCGTCCTCTTCAACTGGACGGCGAACGAGACCGTCGTCGGGATCCATC
>DASYZN010000138.1:0-3758 GCA_035946105.1 Thermoplasmata archaeon
GAGATCGAGGAGTAGGCGAGCATCCGCTTCATCTCCCGCTGGAAGAGGGCGAGGACGTTCCCGACGGTCATTGTGAGGACGGCGAGCACGCCGATCGTGAGCTGCAGGGAGGCGGCAAAGTCGAACGCCCCCGGCGCGGGACGGAGGCTCCGGGCCCCGTCGAAGAACAGGACCGGTCCGAGGAGGACGAGGAAGAAGGCGAAGATCCCCATCTTCTTCGATCCGCCTGCCAGGAAGGCGGAGACCTCGGAGGGGGCGCCGTCGTAGACGTCGACGGCCCAGGCGTGGAACGGCACCGCGGTGACCTTGAAGGCGAGCCCCGCGATCAGGAGGCCGTAGCCCACGAGGGCGAGGGTCGGGTACCCCACCGTCCCCGGGGCCTCGGAGAGGGCGAGGAAGCCCGTCGAGCCGTAGGCGCTGAACAGGAGGGAGGCGCCGTAGAAGGAGAGGGCCGTCGAGAGTGCCCCGATGATGTAGAACTTCATCGCCGCCTCGAGCCCGCTGGGGTCTTTGCGGGTGTAGCCGACCAGCAGGTACGTCGCGATGCTCGTCACCTCGATCGCGAGGAGCAGGAAGATGAGGTCGGAGGCCACCGCGACGAGCAGCATCCCCAGCGTGGCGAGCAGGAGGAGGCCGAAGAAGACGGCCGACCCGGGGGCATCGGACGGCCGGGAGAGGGAGGCCAACGCGACCAGGAACGCGGCGACGAGGAAGATCGCCTGGAAGACGAAGCCCAGGCTCGTCCATTGGTAGAGGGCGGCCGTGCTCGGTAGGTCGACGAGGTCCGGCGCGACGGTCCTCAGCGGGGCGAGGACGGCGAGGCCGAGGTCGGCGAGGACCGTGAGGAAAGAGAGGCCGAGGGCGCCGACGGCGACCCCGCCGAACGCCTCGAGCCGGCGGACCCCCAGGACGTCGAGGAGAAAGATGAGCAGCACCGCGGCGAGGAGGATCGCTTCCGGTAGGAACTCGAGCGGGTACATCGCACCTCGAGATCTACGGCCACCCGGCGATAGGCGAGTGCACGATCACCTGGACGAGGAGGCTCGGGAGCACGCCGAAGACGATGGTCAACGCCGCGAGGATCGACATACCCACCAGCTCGAACCTCGGTAGGGCCGGGAGCGGCTTCGGGACCCCGCGCTCGGGACCGAAGAGCATCCGTTGCATCATCCAGAGGTAGAAGGCGGCCGTCACGACGAGCAGGAGGAGCGGGACGAGGACCCAGCCGCCGATCCGGTCCCAGGTGGCGAGGAGGGCGGAGAACTCGGCGGGGAAGCTGATCAGCGCCGGAAGGCCGAGGGAGGCGAGGGAGCCGATCATCACGAGCGTCGAGAGCGCGGGGGCGCTCGGGGTGAGGCCCGAGACCGCGCGGATGTCCCGGGTGCCGAAGGTGTGGTGGACGCTCCCCGAGACCATGAACAAAAGCCCGCTCACGACGCCGTGGGCGAACATCAGCAGGACCGCGGCGGTGATCCCCAGGGAGGAGCCGACGGCGATGGCGAGCAGGACGATCCCCATGTGGTTGATCGACGAATAGGCGACGAGCCGCTTCAGGTCCCGTTGGGCGAGGGCGATGACCGATCCCCAGATGATCGAGGCGAAGGCGACGGCGTAGAGGAGCGGCTGGAGGTGGGCGAGGCCCATGGGGAGGAGCTCGACGGCCCATCGGATGAGTCCGTAGCCCCCGAGCTTCAAGAGGAGGCCGGCGAGCAGGACCGAGCCCCCCGTGGGCGCCTCAACGTGCGCGTCCGGAAGCCAGGTGTGGAACGGGACGATCGGGAACTTCACCCCGAAGCCGAAGAAGAGGCCGAGGAACGCGAAGACCTGGACGACGGCGGAGAGGGCGCGGGCGGGACCGTAGAGGTCCGTGAAATCGAGGCTCGGCGCCCGGGAGTAGAACACGACGGCGAGCAGGGAGACGAGCATGACGATCGAGGCGACGTGGGTGTAGACGAAGAACTTGAGCGCGGCATACCGACGCCGGGGGCCGCCCCAGTACCCGATGAGGAAGAACATCGGGATGAGGACCGCTTCCCAGAAGAGGAAGAACAGCAGGACGTCGAGGGCGACGAAGACGCCCGCGCAGCCGAGGGTCGTCAAGAGGACCAGCCCGAACCATTCCGCCGGCCGGCGGGTCTCCCCCCAGCTGTAGACGACCGTCGCGAGGAGGAGGAACGCGGAGAGCAGGAGGAGGATCAGCGAGATCCCGTCGTACCCGACGGCGTAGTCGATCCGCAGCCAGGAGATCGAGATCCACGGGTAGGACTCATAGCCGTTGTACTGGGGGACGTTGGACGGGGAGAACCCGGCCCACTGGGTGAAACCGACCAGGACCCAGAGCACGCCCGCCAGGAAGGCGATCGACGTCGCGAGGGCGACGTAACGGGCCCATCGGGAGGCGAGGAACGTGAGCACGGTCCCGGCGAGCAGGATCGCGAGGAGGATCGAGACGACCGGCACGGGATCACCCCCCTCCCGAGAACGTCGAAACGAGCCAGGGCGCGACGAAGAGCAAGAGGAGGAGGAACCCGACCAGGCCGCTCACGACGTAGGCCGCGTAGTCGGAGACGACGCCGGACTGGATCCGTCGCAACCCGTCGGAGGCGCGGCCGAACCCTCGCTCGAGGCCCCGGACGGCCCCGTCGATCACGTAGCGCTCGACGAGGTCTGAGGCCCGCGCGAGCCCGAAGACGCCGACGGAGCCGAGCCGGTCGTACCCCTCCTTGAAGAAGTACCTCCTCAGCAGGAGCGCCCGGACCGACGCCGCGGGCGATCCCTCGGGGAGCGCATAGACCCGTCCGTTCCCCCAGAACAGGTAGGCGAGCGAGATCCCGGCGAGGCCCAGGCCGAGGGAGACGGCGGAGAGCGCGAGGTCGAGCGGCGACTCCGCCGGGGGGATGCCCGCCCCGGGGAGCAGGCCCGCGAACCCCGGGACGAAGGCGAGGAACCCGGCGAAGAGCGCCAAGGCGGACAGGACCACCAACGGAAGCCGCATGACCCACGGAGGATCGTGCGCCGCCGGCAGGGCGGCCTCCCGGGGCCGCTCGCCCGAGAACGCGAGGAACCAGGCCCGGAAGATGTAGTAGGCCGTCAGGAAGACCGTGACGAGCGCCGCCAGGAAGAACGGCCAATACTCCGGGTGGGTCGCCGTCGCGGCGTAGACCGAGCCGAGGACGTCGTCCTTGCTGAAGAAGCCCGCGAACGGGGGGATCCCCGAGAGGGAGAGTCCGCCGATCAGGAAGGCGATCGAGGTGACGCGCATCGACCGACCGAGCCCGCCCATCTTGAACAGGTCCTGGGTGCCGACGGCATGGATCACCGCGCCCGCGGCGAGGAACAGGAGCGCCTTGAAGAACGCGTGGGTGAAGAGGTGGAAGAGGCCGACCATGGTGAACCCCGCCCCGACGGCGAGCACCATGTAGCCGAGCTGGGAGATCGTCGAGTAGGCGATCACCCGCTTGATGTCCGGGTGGACGAGGGCCATCGTCGCCGCGAAGAACGTGGTGAACCCCCCGATGGCGACGATGGCGAACTGGTCGTCCGGGGTGAAGCCGAGGAAGAGGGAGGTCACGGCGAGGAGGTAGACCCCCGCGGCGACCATCGTCGCCGCGTGGATGAGGGCGCTCACGGTCGTCGGACCCTCCATCGCGTCCGGCAGCCAGACATGCAGGGGGAACTGGGCGCTCTTGCCGGCGGCCCCTCCGAGGATGAGCAGTCCGGCGGCGGTCAGGAGCGGGGTGTTGGAGCCGACGAGGCTC
>DASYZN010000139.1:0-3434 GCA_035946105.1 Thermoplasmata archaeon
GCGGAACCCGACCTCCTCGAGGGCCCGGATCCCGGGCCGATCGTCGGTGAGATCGTCCCGGTGGATGCCATCGACGAACGATCGGATCCCTCTCGGCCCGGCCCAGCGGAGGATGGCCTGGCCCTCCACGGAGCGGCAGAAGTAACAGCGATTGGAGGGGTTGGTCCGGTACCCCTCAACGGCCAGCGGGTCCGCCTCCACGACCTCGTGGGAGATGCCGATCCAACGGGCGACCTCGGTCGCCCGGTCGATCTCCCGCCGCGAGACGGCGGGGCCGGCGAGGGTCGCGGCGAACGCCCGATCCCCCAGCGCTCTTCGGAGGAGCAGAGCCATGACGGAGGAATCGACCCCGCCGGACAGGGCGACGACCGTGGGGCCGGCCTCGGCGAGGGCTCCCTCGATCGATCCGACGTCGTCGGGGAGGGCCCGCCGAACCGGGGAGAGGCTCGAGGCAGACACGTCGCTCGGAGTTCCGGCGGGAGGATTACGTTTCCACGCCGGCCCGTGGGAGGCTGGCGTGTCCGGGCGCCCGGGGGCATCGTCCGCGCCGGGATCGACGGTTCGCTAGGGGCGAAATACCCCTTCGGTGTGGGAACGGGGTGCGGTCCTACCGAGACGGCTTCCGTTGGATGCTCCGGCTCGAGACCGGGGAGGATCTCCTCGGGACCTTGGCGGAGTTCGCGCATCGGAACGAGATCCGGTCGGCCGCCGTGCCCCTCGGGATCGGCCAGCTCAGGACGGCGACCTTGGGCTACTGGAACGGCCAGGAGTACGAGCCCCGCGAGGTCGAGGGGGCGACCGAGCTGGTGAGCCTCTCGGGATCGATCGCCGAGGCCGAAGGTCGGCCGTCGATCCACCTCCATGCGTCGCTGGGGACCCGCTCGTTCTCGACGATCTCGGGCCACGTGCTGCGCGGCACCGTCGGAGTCCTCGCGGAGGTCTACGTGGAGAGCTTCCCGGGCCATCCGTTCGGTCGGCCCCTCGATGAGAGCCTGGGGCTTCGGACCCTCGATCTCGATCCGTAGTCCCCCCCGGACGGGCTCCGATCCTGGGTCGTCCGTCACCCCTTTCCCCCGGGGACCGTCCCTCCCCCTCCGATGGGCGAGGCGCTTCCGCTCGGCCGGCTGCACGCGCGCCTCCGCGAGGCCGTCGGACGCCTCGGCTGGATCGAGCCCACCGAGATCCAGCGGCTCGCCCTGCCGCTCTTGCATACGGCCTCGGACGCCCTCCTCGTCTCGCCGACGGGCACGGGGAAGACGGAGGCCGCCCTCCTCCCCCTCCTCTCCCGCCAGCTGAAGGATCCCTCGCCGCCGGTGAGCCTCGTCTACGTCACGCCGCTGCGGGCGCTCAACCGGGACCTCGAGCACCGCCTCGTCGGGCTGGTCGAGGAGGTCGGGCTGCGCGCCGCGGTCCGTCACGGGGACACCGCTCCGAAGGAACGGCTTCGGCAGTCCCGCCACCCCCCGGACCTCCTGCTCACCACCCCGGAGTCGCTCCCCCTCCTCCTCGCCGGCGCCAAGCTCCGGGAGGGCCTGAGGAACGTCCGGGCCGTCATCGTCGACGAGATCCACGAGCTCGCCCCGAACGACCGGGGCGCCCAGCTCGCCCTCACCCTGGAACGACTCGACGCGCTGGTCGGCCGACCGGTGCGACGGATCGGGCTCTCCGCGACGATCGGGAACCCCGAGGAGGTCGCCCGGTTCCTCTCCCCGGCTCCGCGCTCGGTCGAGGTCCGGGCGGCCCAGCGGCCCCGCCGGGTAGAGATCCGCGCGCTCGTCCCCAAGGAAGACCTCCCCCCGCTCGACCCCGCCCTCGTCTCCGACCTCAAGGCGGACCCCCACCTCCTGGCGGCGATCCGGACCATCGCCGAGGAGGTCCGGGGCCATCGGACGACCCTCGTCTTCGTCAACACCCGGCCGACCGCCGAGGCGCTGGCCGCCCGCCTCCGGCGCCTGGAACCCGAGCTGCCCATCGCCGTCCATCACGGTTCCCTTTCCCGGGAGGTCCGGGAGGAGGCGGAGCGGGAGTTCCGCGACGGGAAGCTCAAGGCCCTCGTGGCCACCTCCTCCCTCGAACTCGGGATCGACGTCGGCTCGGTCGACCTCGTCCTGCACTTCGGCTCGCCGCATCAGGCGATGCGGCTCCTGCAACGGGTCGGTCGTTCGGGGCACCGGGTCGATCGGGACGTCCGGGGTCTCGTCCTGGGGCTCGACGACGAGGACCTCGAGGAGGCCACCGTGCTCGCCCGCCGGGCGATGGCCGGCGAGCTCGAGCCGACCCGCTGGCGGACGACGAACCGGATGGCCGCCGCCCAGCAGCTCGTCTCGGCCGTCCGGGCGGACGGCTCCCAGGCCCTGCCGATCCTGGTCGAACGGCTCCGCCGCGCCGCGGCCGTCTCGGGCCTCTCCGACAGCGACTGGGAGCGGCTCGTCGCCTACCTCGAGGGCCTCGGCTCGCTCAAGAGGGAGGCCGATGGCGTCCGACCGGGACCGGCGACCCTGCACCGGTTCCTCTCCACGCTCTCCTTGATCCCGGACGAGCGGACCTACCGATTGCGGGACATCGCGACCCGACGGCCGATCGGGGTCCTCGACGAGCGCTTCGTCGTCACCCGGATCCTGGCCGAGCCCGAGCAGATCTTCCTCCTGCACGGGCGGACCTGGAAGGTCGTGGAGTTCCGGGAGGAGGAGCTGCTGGTCGAGGGGGTGCGGGAGATTGGCACCGAGCCCCGCTGGGTCGGGGAGGACCTGCCGGTGCCGTTCGAGGCGGCCCAGGAGATCGGCCGGATGCGCAGGGCGCGCTCCTCAGAGGGCTATCCCCTCGCGCCCGAGGCCCGCGCGCGGCTCGAGGCCCGTCTCCATCAGCCCGCCGAGGGCACCCCGATCCCCGACGACCGGACCGTGACGGTGACCTCGCTCGGCCGCCTCGCCGTCTTCGGCGCCGCCTTCGGGAACCGGACGAACCAGACCCTCGCCGTGGCCGCGTCCGGGATCCTCGCCGCGCGCCTCGGGGGTCGGGTGGAGGTCGTCGAGGTCGAGCCGACCTGGTTCGTCCTCGGGCTCCCGATCGCCCTCGATCCCGAGGCGCTCGCCCAGGCGCTGCGCATCGCTCCCGAGACCCTCGACGGCCTCTTGGAGAAGCTCCTCCCCTCGGGCCTCGAGTACCGGTGGATCTTCCTCACGGTCGCCCGCAAGTTCGGCGTCCTGCCTCCGAAATCGGACCCGCGCGACCTCCGGCTCATCGAGCCGCTGCTCGAGGCGGCCCGGACGACGCCGCTCGGGGAGGAGGCGCTCGAGAAGACGCTGTTCGACCGCTACGACCCGGAGCACGCCCGCTGGGTGCTCGAGCGGATCGGCTCGGGCGCGATCTCGATCGCTTCGACCCCTCCATCCCCGTGGACGGACGCCCTCCTCGCCCAGCTCTCTTGGAGGGAC
>DASYZN010000140.1:0-2375 GCA_035946105.1 Thermoplasmata archaeon
CCCTGCTGGAAGATCTGCGTCCTCAGCTGGCTGTTGAGGAACTCGGGATAGGCCGTGTGGATCGCCGTCGCCTCGAAGATCATCCCGTCCAGGTAGACGGGGACCTTCGGGAGCGCCCCCTGGCGCATCCGCTCCTCGAGGACGAGCATGACCTCCTGGGACCGGCCGACGGCGAAGACCGGCACGATCAGCTTCCCGCCCCGCTCGAGGACCTTCGAGGCGAGCCGCGTGAAGTCGTCGGAGGCCTGCTGGCGGCTCGGCTGGACGTCGCGGTAGCCGCCGTACGTCGATTCGAGGATGAGGGTCTCCAGGCGGGGGAAGCGGTTCGAAGCCGGGTTGAACAGCCAGCTCCGCTCGAACTTGATGTCGCCGGAGTAGGCGAGGTTGTAGTCGCCGTCCCCGAGGTGGAAGTGGCAGATGGAGGAGCCGAGGATGTGGCCGGCGTTGTGGAGGGTGAGGCGCATGTCCGGCGCGATGTCCGTCGTCTCGCCCCAGCGCAGCGGGATCGTGCGGGCCACGGCGCTGCGGACGTGGGAGGAGTCGTAGAGGCCCCGGCGGGCCTCCTGGTTCGTGACCTTGATCGCGTCCAGCAGCATGAGCGCCATGAGGTCGCGGGTCGGCGCGGTGCAGTAGATGGGACCCGTGTAGCCGTACTTCAGCAGGACCGGGACGAGCCCGCAGTGATCGAGGTGGGCATGGGTCACGACGACGGCGTCGAGGGAATCTAGAGGCAGGAGCTCCGGGGCGTTGAAGAACGGGGTCCGCTCCGACCCCGGGTCGATCCCGCAGTCGATCAGTACCTTCGAGTTCTGGGTCGTCAGGAGGTGGGCGCTGCGGCCGACCTCCCGGTAGCCCCCGAGGGCCGTGTTCCGGGCCCAGATCTTCTCCGGCAGACGGTCCCGGGCGATCTTGATCCCGACCTTCTTCAGGAAGGAGCGGCGTTCGTCGAAGACGTTCCGAAGGTGGATCCGGACCTCCTCGACGGTCTTCGAGGGGATCGGGGGGGTGCGGACGACCGTCGGGATCCAGCCGATCTTCCGCTTGAGGTCGTTCAGGACCGCGCCCTGTCGGCCGATGGCCGCCCCGGGGTTCGACGCCTCGATGGCGACCTCGCCGGTCTCGGGCTCGAAGAAGAGCGCGGAGATCTCCGCCTCCTTCGGGATGAGCTCGCGGATCGCGGCCTCCGCCTCCTTCGGGTCCATCAGGGTCGCGGGGTCGCTTCGCACGAGGACCCGGCGGCGGAGCCGCTGGGCGACCTGCCGAAGGAAGTCCCCTCCGGACAGGAAGGCGTCGAGCTGCTTCGTGTAGAGGACGATGTGAGGACCCTCGAGCTCGATGTCGGTGACCTCGATCGTCTCGGGCAGCACCTCTCGGAGGGCTTCCCGGGTCTGTTCCATCAGAGAGTCGTAACTCATTGTAGTGCGTGACCGACGCGGAAGGGGTTCGGGGAAAGGGTTCGGGCGGAGTCGGGGGAGCGCTAAGCGAGCTGAGGCGGCAGCGGGATCTTGAGCGCCTTGAGGCGCTTATTGATTTCGTCGTCGCCGAATTCGCGGTATTCCTTCGCGGTGATCGTGTGCAGGAGGTAGCCGTCGCCGCTCGCGCTGTCGCGCTTCATCGCGACCGTGAGGCCGCGCAGGGCGAGGTCGACGCCGTCGGAGAGGCTGAGTTCCCGGGAGTAGCCCTCCTCGAGCACCCCGTAGGCGAACGTCGAGCCGCTCCCGACCGAGACGTAGCGGTCCTCGATGGAGCCGCCGGCGGGATCGACGGAGAAGACGTGGCCGCCCTTCGCGTCGACGCCCCCCAAGATGAGCCAGGCGTAGTAGGGGAACATCCGATTCCCGCTCAAGATGTTGGCGAGTAGCGTCGCCGCGCCCTCCGCAGAGAGGGCTGCGCTGCGCCTGAGCCGGTAGAGCGAGACCTCGGCCTTGAGGTATCGAGCGAGCACCTGGGCGTCGCCGACGAGGCCGGCGACGGTCATCCCGATGTTCTGGTCGATCTTGAACAGCTTCTGGGTCGACTTGTTCGCGATGAAGCTTCCCGCGGTCGCCCGGCGCTCGGTTGCGAGGACGACCCCGTCCTTGAGGACCAGGCCGATCGTCGTGGTGCCCTTGAGCCAGTTCGCCTCGTTCGCTTCCGGAATACCTTGCACCCGTGCCACCCACCGGATTTCGGAAAACCAGCGGGCGGACTTTCGCCGCCTATATAAGCGCTCTCCGAACCAGTTACCGAGAGACCACTCGGCCCAAGCTCGTCGGAGCCGCAGCCCCCGGCCGTCCGGTGGGTACGAGGCGCGCTCCTCGCCGAGAATGGTTTAAGGGCGACCGGATTCGGAGCGCGGAACTTACCGATGCGCAGGCACGAGGTCGTGGTGGTCG
>DASYZN010000141.1:0-4502 GCA_035946105.1 Thermoplasmata archaeon
GGGGGCCGCCGGCGCCGGGCGGGAATCGAGTCGGGGCCAATGCCGCCTCAACTCGCGTCGGAGTTCTTCGCCCGGAAAGGCGGTCGTCACGATCAGCTGGCTGCCGTCGCGGGTGAAGTGATCCCGATGGAAACGAACGAGGTCGGCCCGGCGGATCTTCGACACGGACGATCGGCTGCCGAGCCCCGTCAGCCGATACGGGTGTCCGATCGGGAAGATCGCCTTCAGCAGCTCCCGCTCCGCCCGATGCTTCGGTTGCGTGAGTTCGCGCAGCTGGTGCTCGAAGCACTGGCGCCGGACGCGCTCGATGTCGGCCCCGTCGAAGCGCGGCGCGCGGACCGCGTCCCCGAGGATCTCGATCAACGGGCCGAACGATTCCGACGGGCCCCAGAGGGAGACCTCCTGGGACTCGGGGTCGCAGCGCGAGCTGAGGGTCGCGCCCCGCCGGTCGAGCTCCCGAGCGAGCTCGATCCGATTGCGCCGCCCCGCCCCGCTCGCCGTGAGCTGGCTCGTCATGAACGCGAGCCCCTCCCGTCCCGAAGGGTCGTAGGCGCAGCCCCCCGGGGCGACCCATGTCGCCGAGAAGCTCCGCGCCGAGGGCGGCGCGGCCTGTCGGAAGACCTGGAGCCCGTCGTCCAGCTCGACGCGCTCGATCACGAGGGGGTCGGTCCCGTCACGAGGCACGGGCGCCTCCGGTCGGTTCGTACCCGACGACCAGCCGCCGCTCCTTCCGGAAGAGGCGCTGGGCCGCGGCCTGGACCTCGCGAGGGGTGACGGACAATAGGGAGCGCAGGAGACTTCGTTCGAACTTTCGACCTCCGAGCATGGCGAAGTACCCGAGGCGGAACGCGGTGCCGCTCGCCCCCTCGTAGGCGAGCTCGGCCCCGCGCCGGATCTTCTGGCGGCTCTCGGCCATCTCGGCGGCCGTCGGTGGGGCCCGGGCGAGGCGGGCCGTCTCCTCATGGATCGTCGACTCCAGGCGATCGAGCGGGACGTTCGGGGAGGCCTGCGCCTCGATGAGGAAAAGCCCCGGGTAGAGCCTCGGTCGGAACTGGCTGCGTGCCTTCACGGCGAGGCCGGAATCGATCAGGGCCCGGTACAACCTCGAGGAGGGATGTTCCCCCGACGGACCCCAACCGTGGCCCACGGCGAAGAGCCGGGTCTCGCCCCCGAGCAGCACGTCGAGGAGGATGACCGCGGCGGCTCCGGGGTCCCGGACCCCCGGCGCCCGAAATCCGACCTCCAGGTAGGGCGGGGTCCCCGGTCCGCCGAGCCGAGCCCTCCGCTCCGCCACGGGTTCGGCCTCCGTCACGTGGACCGTGGGGTCGTCGCCCCAGCGAGGCAGGCGGCCGAACCGGCTCCGGACATCCCGGGTCACTTCCGTGGGATCGAACCCCCCGGCGATCACGAGGACCGCATTGCGGGTCCCGTAGAACCGATGATAGTAGTCTCCCAACTGTTGCGGGGTCATGGCCCGGATGTCCTCCGGGTATCCGAGGGGGTCCCAACGGTACGGATGGCGCCGGAACGCGAGCTCCCCCAACTCCTCGTCCACGCGGAACTCGGGCCAGTTCTCGTTCCCCTCGCGCTCGGACCGGATCACCGTCCGTTCCCGCTCCACCTCCGCGGGGGCGATCAGCGCCCGGGTCATCCGGTCGGCCTCGATATCGAGCGGCACCTCGAGGTGCTCCCTCGGGACCGTCGAAAAGTAGGCGGTGAAGTCGTAGTCCGTGAAGGCGTTCAGGTGGCCCCCCACGCCGATCACGGCGCGGTCAATCGACCCCTTCGGGTACTTCGGGGACCCGAGGAAGAGCATATGCTCGACCCAGTGAGAGGCCCCGGTCACTCCGGGCCACTCGTTCTTCGAGCCGACCCGGTACCAGACCCAGACGCTCGCCGTGGGACTCTGCGGGATGGGGGCGAGGAGCACTTCGAGCCCGTTCGGCAGGGTGAACCCGCGAACGGATCTCGGGCCGTCGGGCAGGCGCCTCATCGCTCCTCGGTCGAGCGGACGGCCCTATTAACACCCGTCCGCCGGCCGACCGAGGGCGAAGGTGTCGTCGAGGGCAACACTTATCCTCGCACTCCCGCCATCCTCGCCCCGTGGGCCCGTACCTTCGACTGGTCCGCGTTGGCAATGTGGCGACCTCGGGCGTCGGCACGGCCGTCGCCGCCCTCGCCGTGCTCGGGAACGGCCTCTCGACCGGCTGCGTGACGGCCGGCGGCAACGTGCTTAACGATCGCGGGGACCAGGCCTCCGATCGACGCAACCATCCGGATCGCCCACTCGTGACCGGGTCGATCTCGGAGCGGTCGGCGCGCCGTCTCGCCATCGGGCTGTTCGTCGTCGGCGCCGCCCTGATCGTGCCGTTGCTCGGCTCGGTCCCGACGCTCGGCCTCGTCTTCGTGTCGGCGCTCGCCGCCCTCTTCGCCTACGAGTTCCGCTTCAAGCGGGAGGGGCTTTCGGGGAACCTGCTCGTCGGGTACCTGACGGCCGCGGTCTTCCTATACGGGGGGGCGGCCGTGGGGAGCGTGCTGCTCTCAACTCCCTTCGCCGTCATGGCGTTCGGGGCCACGTTGAGCCGCGAGGTGATCAAGGACATGGAGGATGCCGAGGGGGACATCGACCGACGGACGCTCCCGAGGGTCCGGGGGATGGGGGTCTCCTCGGCGGCCGCCCGGGGGGCCGTGGCGATCGCGATCGTCCTGAGCCCGGTCCCGCTCCTCAGTTTCCTCCCGATCTCCGGGGCGGCCGGGATCGCCTACCTAGCCTTCGTCGCCCTCGCCGATCTCGTCTTCATCGCCTCGGTCTGGTGGCTTCCGCAGCGGCTCCACCGGGAGCAACTTCTCAGCAAGGCCGCGATGAGCATCGCCCTCGGGGCGTTCCTCGCCGCGACCTTCCGATAGGGTAGGGAGGCAGATGGGGAAGGTCTCCGACTACCTCGATCGAAGGATCCGATACGGCCCTGTCCATCTCACGCTCATCGATCCGGACAAGTCGCCGGGGGACCACGCCGCGAAGATCGCCGTCGGCGCGGTGGCCCTCGGATCGGACGCCATCCTGCTTGGGGGTTCGACGGGGATCTCGCCCGCGAAGATGGGGGAGGCGGCCCGCGCGGTGAAATCGGCGGTCCAGGTCCCGGTCATCATCTTCCCCGAGGGGGCGACCTCGCTCACGCGGGAGGCGGACGCCGTCCTGTTCATGAGCCTGCTCAACTCACGGAATCTCGACCTCGTCATCCGCCTCCACGCCCGGGCCGCCCCCGCGATCCGCGCCCTCGGGATCGAGCCGCTCTCGCTCGGCTACCTCGTCGTCGCCCCGGGGATGCGGGTCGGCGAGGTCGGGCAGGTCGACCCGATCCCCCGGGACGAGCCGGAGCTCGCCGTCGGCTACGCCCTCGCCGCGGAGATGCTCGGACTCCGCATGCTCTACCTGGAGGCCGGCTCCGGTGCGCCGAGTCCCGTCCCGGCCGAGATGGTCAAGTCGGTCCGATCGGCCGTGTCAATCCCGCTCGTGGTCGGGGGAGGGATCCGCACGGCCGAGGAGGCGGGGGCCCTGCTGAGCGCGGGCGCGCAGCTCCTGGTGACTGGCACGGTCACGGAGGAAGAGGGGATCGGGGCCGCCTTCCGGGGGATCCTCGCCGAGGTGCGGAGGCATCGTGGCGCCCGGTAGCGACCCCGCACGCGATCCCGTCCGCTCGCCCCATTCTCCGAACCGCCGGCTGATCTTTCGGGCGCCTTCGCCGCTGGTCTCCGTGGGAGCGATCGCCGCGGAAGCGGTCGTGCTCGCCGGGCTGTTCGGCCTGCCGGGAGACTCTCCGGTCCCGTTCCTAGCGGGCCTCGCCCTCGTGTTCCTGCTGCCCGGACTGATCGCCGGTGTGGCCACGGGGCCCCTCGCCGGCGTGCTCGGCGGGCGGTTCGGTCTGAAGCGGAGCCTCTTCCTCTCCGTCACGGCGGGGGCGATCCCGATCCCCCTCGCCCTCGTCTGGCGGATCGCGGCCGCAGCGGTGCCGACCGGTCTTCCGCAGGTCGCGGCGGTCCTCCTATTCCTCCAGGCGCCGGTGCTCTGGTTGCGCGAGATGTCCCTGTTCGGCGTCTCCAACCCCTCCCACGCCCGGACCCTTCCCGCCGCCCTCCTGGCGCCCGTTCTGTCGATCCTCGGGACGTTCGCGATCTTTCCCCCCACGTCCTCGCTCGTCCTCGAGTCGGTCCTGTTCCTCCTCGTGGGGTTCCTCGCCTCGGCGCTGCTCTTGCGCGCCGCGGACCGGCCGATGCGTCGGGAGTTCGCCACTTCGGGCGTCGCCCTCATTCGACCGATGCTCGACCACATCAACTCGCGGGACCCTCAGGCCACCGAGGCGCTCGAGGAGTTCTTCTCCCGATTCTCCGCCCTCGCGGACCTCTCCGTGAGCCTGATCACCTTCACGGGGGAGAAGGGTCGCAAGGCGACGATCGCCCTGCCCACCGTGCATCCGGGGCCGTTCGGCGCGCTCGGTTCGAGC
>DASYZN010000142.1:0-4890 GCA_035946105.1 Thermoplasmata archaeon
GATCGTCCGCCACATCCAACGGCGCCTTCGGAGGGCGCATCTCACGTCGCCGCCCCTACGCGTCCTCGTGGCGGCGTCCGGTATCCTCTCGGAGGAGGTCGCGCACCACGCGTCGGCGATCGCGAAGCACATCGGGATCCCGAGGGTCGAGATCGCCGAGGACGCGGCGTCGTTTCCTCCGCTGGAACGGTCGTTCGGGCGCACCCGGCGCGGGGACCGGTGGTCGGTCTGGATCCTGGGGGTCCAGGTCGAACCGGGGCGTCCGAAACGGCGGGCGTCCCCAACCGCGCGATCTAGGGTCCGACCCCTCACCGAATCGGCCGATCGGACGGACGACCTCCTCGACGACCACCATCTCGCCGAGTATACGGCGATCTCGGAGCTCGCCGACCGGGTCGAGACCGAGTTCGGTCGACCGATCGCGGGACCCGCCAAGATCGCCGTCGCGTGGGAGGCGGGCTACCACGCCTTGGACGACCTCGCGCATGCCAGCTACTCCGATCTCGAGGCACTGCCCGGCTTCGGCCCCGTGCTCGCGGCGGAGATCGTGACGCACTTTGGGGGCCAGGCCCCCCCGAGAACGCGCCGACCCCTGCCTTCGAAGCCCGCGAATCGAGGGCCCGGCCCGCTGGTCCCGGTCGGGGGCGTCGGCTCGCCCGGGCCGGCCCTCTCGAGCCGGGCCGGGTCTCCCGGGGTTCCTGGGCCCGGTCCATTGCGACCGACCTCCGATCCGGCGAGGATGGAAGCGAGCCGCCCGACGCCCCCGGTCGACGAGGGCGGGTCCTCCGGCCTGCCCGGGTCCGCCCCTTCGGTTTCCCCATCGCCCGTGGCACCGACGTCCGGTGGAGAGGGCCCCCTGGCCCCTGCCGGCTTCTCAGCGCCCCCTTCACCGATCCGCGCGGTGCCCCTAGGCGTGCGCCCGCTCCCTCCAAAACTTCAGTTCCTGACCCCGTCGGCCGGATCCGGGCCCGTACTCCGGACCGAAGAGTTGACGACCGGCGGGACGGGACCCACGACCCCAGGGGAGCCGCCGGTACCGACCCACCCCTGGCGATCGGCCGACTCCCCGCCTCTTCCACCGCCCCCCTCGCCGCCGCCCGAACTACCGACCGGCGTCGCGATCTGGGAGGGCTCGGCCTCGGATCTCGCCTGGAACGCGTTCCTCGAGATCACCGCGAAGGGCCGACGGGGAATCTGCATCACCCGGGAGCCCCCCGGGGCTCGGCGGGCCGCCCTGGGACGCCGGGACGTCGAGGTCGTCTGGCTATCCAACATCCCGCTCGGCCCGTCGAACCCCACGGCGAGGCCGGGGGACCTCGAGGGCCTCGGGTTCGGGATCGCCGATTCGTTCGCCACCCGAAACGTGGAGGCGGTCTTCCTCGATGGGATCGAGTATCTGTCGAGCCTGCACACGCCCGAAAAGATCCGCGCCTTCCTGGCCGCGGTCGATGGGTCGGCGCGGGAGCATCACGCGCAGGTCCTCGTCCCGCTCCGCACGGGGCTCATGAGCGCAGAGCACCTCGAACGGCTCGGGAGCGACTTCCGCCGGGCCGTTCCCTGACGCAGGGCGGGTCGGCACCCTGGATCCGTCGACCCCGGGGTCGACCGCGTTCTCTCCCCGGGGACTATTCGACTGGTTGCGAGAATCGGAACACGGCCTGCAGGATGAATAGGGCCGACCAGGAGAACTCCCCGAGGGGCACGCTCACGTAGGCGATCGGGATCGACGCGGCGAAGACGAGGGGTCCGATCGCGGAGCGGATCGACACGTAGCGGACCCAGGGGGCCGGAAGCTCGGCCGATACGTGACGACGAGGGTAGGCCGCGTGGCGCCAGAGCAGGCCAAGCGACGCGCCCGCGGCGATCTGGACGAAGGCGTAGATCGCGACGGTAAGGAACACTCCGTTCGCAGCCGCGAGCAGATTGGTAACGAACGGCATCACCGCGATGAACAGGAGGAAGGTCACGTTGGGCTGTTGGAGCCGACGATCGAAGCTCGTGATGTACGAGAACAGCTGGGTGTGGCCGAGCCAATAGAACCAGATGACGAAGAAGCTGAGGACGTAGGCGAGGAAAGAGCCCAACAGGTTCGCAAGGACCGTCCCTTCGGAGGACGGGTGGAAGCCGGCCGGGAGCACGAGACCCAGTACCAGGAGCGTCATCGCGAAGGCGAAGATCCCGTCGGATAGCGCCAGCGTGCGCGTAAGATCCCGGCCCCGTTGGGCCCACGGAGCCTCGAACTTGCGGGGGGCCAATCGGCCCGAAGCTTCGTCGGCCTCCATCCGACCGTCCTCAGGGAATCCGCTAATAAGGTGCGCCGGCGAGCACGGAGCCGTGCCTCTCGGGGTCCCTCGACCCTCCGAGGGCGCCGGTGCCCGGCCCCCGATCGGTCGGGCTCCGCCGACCAAGGAACTATAGGTGCGGGGCGCCTTCGCACGTCCATGAGTGCCGGACCGCCCTCCGGTGCCGAGGTGCCGAAGCGCCCCCGTTCGGGATCCGCCGGGTCGCCTACCCTGTCGAAGATCCCCCCCGTCGATACGCTCCATATGCTGGTGGTCGACGACGACGATGAACTCCGGGAAAGCTTGGCGGCGTACCTGCGCACCGCCCTTCACCAGACCTCCGTGGAGACCGCTACGGACGGGAAGAAGGCCCTCGAGCGGATCGAGCGGAGTCCCGTCGATGTCCTCCTGGTCGATTACCAGATGCCCGGCATGGACGGCATCGAACTCCTGGAGCGGGTTCGACAGATCGCGCCGGACTGCGTGCGGCTCATGCTCACGGGCCGCGCCGACTTCGAGGTCGCCCAACGGGCCGTCAACGAGGGCCACGTCTTTGGGTTCCTCACCAAGGGAGCGGACCCTGACGAGATCCTAGGTCGGGTCACCGCCGCGGTGGACGCCGCGCGGATGCTCTTGGCTCGGCGACGCGCAGCCGAGGGGACCGCGCAACAGAACCGGCGGCTGCGCGCCGGGGCTTTCGGGCGCTGAACGGAAAGTTCGGGCCCCGGGGCAGGGCGCTCGGTCAGGCGTCGCTGGTTCCGGAGGCGGAGGCCCTTCCCGCGGGCTCTCGGGAGAGCTCCGGGATATCGGCCGCTCCATCGTCCGAACTTGTCCCCGGGGGCCCGCGGATCGGCAATCGGACCACGATCGTCGCACCGAGTCCGAGACCGAGGCTGTGGACGTTGATCGTACCGCCGTGGGCCTCGACGAAGCGTTTGCTGATGTAGAGGCCGAGGCCCGTTCCCTTCGTGGCACCCACCTCTCCGACCCGACCGAACGGCTGGAACATCTTCGGGAGATCGTCGGCCGAGATCCCCCTTCCGTGATCCGAGACCTCGATCTCGCAGTCCCGTCCCACCTGGGCGATGCGAAGGGTGACCGAACTACCGTTCGGGGAGAACTTGATCGCGTTCGACAGGAGGTTCAGCAATACCTGGCCGATCCGCCCTCGGTCCATCCGGGCGCGCAGCTCCGGGGGTGCGTCGATGGACAGCTCCACCCCCCCCGCGATCGCGATGGGGCGGATCGTTTCGACCACGCCGGAGGCGAGCGCGACGAGATCCGCATCCGCCCACTCGAAGCGGACCGAATGGGTCTCGATTCGGCTCGCCTCCATGAGGTCCTGAATGACTCCCCCCAGTCGTGACGCGGTTCGGGTGATGGATTCGATGGCCGCGTGGACACGGGGCTCGGCGAAATCCCTCGTCAGCCTGTCGAGGGAGGAGAGCTGGAGGCGGAGGGAGGTCAAGGGGGTCGCGAGCTCGTGGGCCGCCGCCCCCAGGAACCGGCCCCGGAACTCGCTCACGCGGTGCTCGGCCTCGATCTCCCGTTCCCGCGCCGAGGCGGCCGTCCGAGCCGTCTCCATTTCGACGAGCTCAGTGATGTCTTGGACGACCCCGATCCGATACCGTGTGTCCCCTTCGGGTCCCGTGCGTTCCGTAAAGTGGACTTGCATCCAGTGGATGTTCCCGTCCGTGGAGATCAGCCGATACCTCAACCAGTTGGGCATGCGTTCGGGATGGCGGAGCACCAGATCTTCGACCTGGGCGAGGTCCTCCGGATGGACGGAGCCCAACCAATCCATCGGGTTGCGCATCAGGACGAGCGGATCCCGACCAAAGACGCGCTGATAGGCCGCATTGATGAAGACGATCCTCCTGGTCTCCAGATCCTGGAGGAAAATGACCTCGCTGACCGAGTCCGAGGTGAGGTGGAACTGATCCTGCGAGTTCCGCAACGCTCGGGTCCTCTCGACGAGGAGCGTGGCGAGCCGGGCCTCGACGACCTGAAAGCCATGCCGACGTTGACCTTCGACCGCGTACTCGATGGTGCGGCGCAGCCGATCCCTTCCCGAGGATCCCTTCGGGAAGAAATCCACGGCCCCGGCCCGCACCGCATCGATTCCGGAATTCTCGTCGATGCTCCCTGTGAAGGCGATGATCGGGGGCCGGTCGCGGCCCACCAGGCTCAGGATCGTGGCGGCCCCGGAGCTATCGGTGACGTTGAGGTCCGCCAGCACGGCGTCGAACTTCCCCGAGGAGAGCTCCCTCACTGCGTCCTTGACGCTCCGAACGGTCAGGAGTTCGATCGGCGGACCTTCCGTCCGATCCAACGCGTGCCGGGTGAGCGCCTCGTCCGACGGGCTGTCCTCGAGGAGAAGCACGCGCATGGTCAGGATCGCGGCTCGGGGGGGAGCAAAGCGAGGTCGATCCAGAACGCGAAGAGTTCTCGAGCGAGCGCATTGTATCCGAGAGCATCGTCCGGCTTCGGGAGATAGCTGTTGGCTCCGATGTCGTAGGCCCGAAGGATGTCTTCGTCGAGTCGGGACGAAGTGAGCACCACCACTGGGATCGGACGCAATCTAGGATCCCGCTTGATCGCCGAGAGC
>DASYZN010000143.1:0-2689 GCA_035946105.1 Thermoplasmata archaeon
TGGTCGCCCACATCCTCGTCCCGACGGGCCTCGTCGTCGGGGCCTGGCTGCTGCCGGGGGAGGTCTCCGTGCCGGCGCTCTCGGTATTGTTCACCGCCGCGCTCGCCTTCGGAGCCGCGGACACCTTCGCGAGCGAGTTCGGCGTCCTCGCCGGTGCGGCCCGCAGCATCCTCACGGCGAGACCGGTGGCCCCCGGGACGAACGGAGGGGTCTCGGCCTTAGGGGAGCTCTGGGCGCTCGCCGGCGCGCTCACGACCGCGATCGTCTCGGTCGGGCTCCTCGTGGGCTTCCGGGTCCCCTACGGCTCGCCCGGCATTCTCCTCGCCGTGGCCTCCTCGGCCGGCTTCCTCGGCTGCCAATTGGATAGCGTGCTCGGAGAACTCCTGGAGAACCGCGGGCTCCTCACGAAGGGGAGCACCAACCTCCTCGCCATGTTCGGCGCCGTCGTCATCGCGGGAGGCCTCTTGGCGGGCTTCGGCGGGTGGGGGTGACGGTGGCCCGCACCGCCCGGGGCTCGGTCGTCCTCCTCTCGGGGGGGATGGACTCCGCCACCTGCCTCGCCCTGGCGGCCCGGTCGGCGGGACCGGTCGATGCGCTGACAGTCTCCTACGGTCAGCGTCACGGGCGCGAGCTCGCGAGCGCCCGGACCCTCGCGCGTTGGTTCGGGGTCCGTCGGCATGAGACCGTTCGGATCCCCGTGGGACATCTGCTCGATTCGTCGTTGACGGACGCCCGACGGCCGATCCCGCACCGGGCGGGCCCCCCGCGTTCCGGCGGGGCGATCCCGAGCACCTACGTCCCGGCCCGCAACACCCTGTTCCTCGCCCTGGCGCTCGGGTACGCCGAGAGCGTGCGCGCCGCCTCGATCTACCTGGGCGCGAACGCCCTCGACTACTCCGGCTACCCGGATTGCCGACCGGAGTACTTCCGGGCGTTCCGGGCGCTGGCGCGGGTGGCGACCCGCGCCGGGCTCGAGGGGCGTTCCCCGGTCCTCCGCACCCCCCTCCTGAGGCTGACGAAGGCGGAGATCGTGACCCTCGGCGAACGCCTCGGGGTCCCGTGGGAGAAGACCTGGAGCTGCTACTTAGGAGGCCGAAGGCCGTGCGAGCGATGCGACGCCTGCCGGTTCCGGGCGAAGGGGTTCCGGATCGCCGGCGTCGAGGACCCGCTGCTCTCCCGAGCGGTCCCGCGGAGCCGTACGGGCTAACCGACGGGGTCCACGCTCGAGGCGCACGCGGAGCACTTGCGGGCCTTCTCGGGGATCATCGTGAGGCAGTAGGGGCACTCCCGGGTCGCGGGGGGCTTCGGGAGGTTCGCCTTCCGGCGGGCTTCGAGCATCGCGGCGGGCTTCACCAGGAGGAAGAAGACCACGGCCGCGATGATCAGGAAGCTGATCACGTGGTTGAGGAGGTCTCCGTAGAGGAACGTGCTGCCGGCGAACTTCACGCTGTTCGTGGAGAGGTTCGAATGGAAGAAGACCCCGATCAGCGGCGTGATGAGATCGGCGACGAACGCCATGATGACGGCGTTGAATGCGAGCCCGACCACCACGGCCACGGCGAGGTCGATGACGTTTCCGCGCGTGATGAACGCCTTGAACTCATCGAGCAGGTTCGACATCGCCCGTTCGCCCCGTCCGGGCGGAGGACTCCCCAGCTATTAGGGCGATGGCCGCTCGCGGCCCATCCCTACATCCGGTCGAGCCTCGGCAGGCCGAGGAGATCGAGGGTGTTGCCGAGGGTCTCGCGCGCCGCCCAGACGAGGCAGAGCCGGCTCGAGCGCTCCCCGTCCGCCTTCAGGACGGGGACGGACTCGTAGAACCGGTTGAACGACTCGGCGAGTTCGTAGCCGTAGCCGGCGAGTGTGTGCACGTGGGCCGTCCTCGCCGAGTACTCCACGGTCCTCGGCAGCCGGGCGATCGTCCGGACGAGCGCCCGCTCCGAAGGGGTCGACAGGTCCTCGCCCCGGAACGTCGGGGGATCGGCGTCCGCCTCCGCCTTCCGAAGCAGGCTCGTCGCCCGGACGAAGGCGTACTGGAGGAAGGGGCCCGATCGCCCCTCGAAGGCGAGGGCATCCTCCCATCGGAAGGCGACCGCCTTCTCGGGCGCGACCCGAAGGATATGGTATCGGACGGCGCCGGCCGCGACCGCCGTCGCGATCCGGTCGACCTCGGGGGCGTCGGCGTCGGGCCATCGACCGCGGACCTCGGCGCGGGCCCTCTCGACCGCCTCGTCGAGCAGGTGGTCCAGGTAGACCGCGGTGCCCTTGCGGGCGGACATCCTCCCCCCCTCGGGGACCACGAGATCCTGGTAGAGGATGAACTCGGGCCGTCGCGGCTCCCCGATCTCGGTGAGGAGCGCCTCGAGCGTGCGGGCGTGGAGGCGGTGGTCCTGGCCGAGGACGTCGATCACTCGGGGGAACCGGGCGAACTTCTGCAGGTGGTAGGCGATGTCCCGCGGCGCGTAGAGGCTCGTCCCGTTCGCCCGGGCCACGATGATCGTCGCCTTTTCCTTCGGGAGTCCGTACGGGGTCGCGTCGATCGCGAGCGCCCCGTTCTCCTCGACCAGGGCGTGCGGGGCCCTTCGGAGGCGCTCCATGACGCGGTCGACGCCCCCATCGGTGAGGAGGCTCGACTCCCAGACGAACTCGTCGAACGTGATGCCGATCCTCGCGAGGGAGCTCAGCATCG
>DASYZN010000144.1:0-5271 GCA_035946105.1 Thermoplasmata archaeon
CGGGACTGGGAGATCGCCGCGATCCCCGGCGTCGAGATCACCCACGTCCCGCCCCAGCGGCTCGACGAGGCCGTCCGGAAGGCCCGATCGGCCGGGGCGAAGATCGTGGTCGTCCACGGCGAGACGCTCGCCGAGCCCGTCCTCGCGGGGACGAACCGCGCGGCCGTCTCGAACCCCGAGGTCGACATCCTGGCCCACCCGGGGTTCCTGACCCCGGAGGAGGCCGACCTCGCCCGGTCCAACGACGTCTTCGTCGAGCTGTCGGGACGGCGGGTCCACATGGTGGCGAACGGCCACATCGCGAGGATCGGCGAAGGCTCCCACGCGACGATGATCGTCGATTCGGACGCCCACGAACCGAAGGAGCTCCTGACCCAGGAGGAGGCGGTCCGCGTCGCCCGCGCCGCCGGGCTGGACGAGGCCCACGTCGACGGCGCGACCGTCCGAGCCCAGGACGCCCTGCTGAAGCGCCTCGGCCTCGCTCCCTAGGCCCGCGCCCGGGATCGGCCCCTCGGCCGGTCGGGGAAGTTCAAGTGCATCCGGGACGGCGTCGGATGGGCGTTCACCGTCCGGTACTTCGCCGACCGCTTCTCCCCGTAGCCCTTGCGGACCTTGCCGGAGATCTCGAAATAGATGAGCTGGCCGACGGGCATCCCGGCGTAGATCCGCACGGGCAGCTTGACGGACATCTCCAGGGTCCAGTAGTTGCAGAACCCCTCGTCGCCCTTCCCCGCCGTGGAGTGGATGTCGATCCCCAGCCGGCCGACGCTCGACTTCCCCTCGAGGAACGGGACGAAGCCGTGGGTCTCGGTGTACTCCTCGGTGACCCCGAGATACAGCTGCCCCGGAAGCAGGACGAACCCCTCCCCCGGGATCACGAACTCGTCGACGCGGTTCGGCTCCCGCGCATCGAGGGCCCCGTCGCGGTACGTCGAGAGATACCGGCCCAGATGGACGTCGTAGGAGTTCGACCCGAGGCAGTCGCGTCGGAACGGCCGGATCACGATCGCCCCGGTCCGGATCTGTTCGAGGATCCGGGAATCGCTGAGGATCATGCGGAGGTCGATGGGGAGCGGGGCGCGCTATAAAGCCGACGAGGGCCGCCGACCGGCCGGGCGGTGCGCCCGGGGCGAGAGGAGATGAACCCGGGCGGACTCGGACGGACATGACGACCGCCTGGAGTTCGGCCCTGACGGAGACGCTCGAGGTGGACGGGGAACGGTCGACGATCTTCCCCCTCGATCGGATCCCCGGGGTCTCGCCCGAGCGGCTCGCCCGGCGGCCGATGACCGTCCGGATCCTCCTCGAGAACCTGTTGCGGCACGCTTCCCGCGGGCTCATCGAGCCGTCGGCGCTGCGCGCGCTCGCCCACGGCGAGGCCGTCGACGCGCTCCCGTTCTTCCCCTCCCGAGTGCTCCTGCAGGACTTCACCGGGGTGCCGGTCCTGGTCGACCTGAGCGCGATCCGCAACGCGGCGATCTCGGGATCGGCCGACCCCCACCGGGTCAACCCGATCGTCCCCGTCGACCTCGTGATCGACCATTCGGTCCAGGTCGACAGCTTCGGCAGCGTCCGCTCGCTTGCCCTCAACCTCGACCGGGAGTTCGAGCGCAACGGGGAGCGCTACGACTTCCTACGCTGGGCCCAGAAGGGCTTCGAGCACCTTCGGGTCGTGCCGCCGGGCAACGGCATCGTCCACCAGGTGAATCTCGAGTACTTCGCGCGGGTCGTCGACCGAAGGGGCCCCGGAGATCCTCCGGTGGCGTTCCCGGACACTCTCGTCGGGACGGACTCGCATACGACGATGGTGAACGGCCTCGGCGTCCTCGGCTGGGGGGTCGGCGGGATCGAGGCCGAGGCGGCGATGCTCGGGGAGCCGTACTTCCTCCCCCGGATCGAGGTCGTCGGGGTCCGGCTCACGGGGCGCCTGCCCGAAGGGTCGACGGCGACCGACCTCGTGCTCACGGTCACGCGCACCCTGCGCGAACGGGGCGTCGTCGACCGGTTCGTCGAGTTCTTCGGGCCCGGGCTCTCGAGCCTGTCGGTCCCGGACCGGGCGACGATCTCCAACATGTGCCCGGAGTACGGCGCCACGGCCGCCCTCTTCCCGATCGACGAGGCGACGCTCGGGTACCTGAGGGGAACGGGCCGGGAGGCCGCGATCGTCGCGCGGACGGAGGCCTACGCGAAGCGCCAGGGGCTCTGGCACGATCCGGCCCACCCGGATCCGGAGTGTCTCGAGATCCTCGAGATCGACCTCGGGAAGGTCGTGCCGACGGTGGCCGGCCCGAAGAACCCCGAGGAGAGCATGCCGGTCTCCGAGGCCCCGACGTCGTTCCGAAAGGCGGTCGACGCCTACCGAACGCTCCACCCCCGGCCGGTCCCACGGAACGGCGGGCCCGCGATCGCCGACGGCGCGATCGTCATCGCGGCGATCACGAGCTGCACGAACACCTCGAACCCCTCCGTGATGGTCGGGGCCGGGCTGATCGCGCGACGGGCGAGGGCGCTCGGGCTCACCGTGGCGCCCTACGTGAAGACCTCCATGGCCCCGGGATCGAAGGTCGTGACCGACTACCTTCGGAGGGCCGACCTCCTCAAGCCCCTCGACGAGCTCGGCTTCGAGGTCGTCGGCTACGGGTGCACGACCTGCATCGGCAACAGCGGCCCCCTGCCCCCGGAGGTCGCCGAGGCGGTGGACGCCTCCGACGCCTACGTCGTCGCCGTGCTCAGCGGGAACCGCAACTTCGAGGCGCGCATCCACAACCAGGTTAGGGCGAACTACCTCGCCTCGCCGATGCTGGTCGTCGCCTATGCCCTGGCGGGACGGATCGATCTCGATCTCTCGAAGGATCCGCTCGGGCATCGCCCCGACGGTGCCCCGGTCTTCCTGAAGGAGCTCTGGCCGTCGGCCGAGGAGGTCCGACGCCTCGTCGAGGCGAACCTCGACGCGTCGACGTTCCGGCAGAAGTACCGGCACATCACCGAGGGTGACGCCCACTGGGAGCATCTGCCGAGCCGTACCGACGGGCTCGACTACGCCTGGAACCCCGACTCGACCTACCTGAGGCTGCCCCCGTACTTCCAGATCCCCGCGCCCCCGCCCCCCGGCCCCGGAGGGGAGATCCTGGAGAACGCCCGGGTCCTCGCCCTCCTCGGGGACCGGGTGACGACCGACCACATCTCGCCCGCCGGCGAGATCCCCGTGGAGAGCCCGGCCGGGCGATACCTGGAGGCGCACGGCGTCGCGCCGAGGGATTTCAACACGTACGGGACCCGGCGCGGGAACCACGAGGTCCTCGTGCGGGGGACGTTCGGCAACGTCCGATTGAAGAACCTGCTCGCCGGGGGCCGGGAGGGAGGCCTCACGACCCATCTGCCGTCCGGGGAGCTCCTGAGCATCTTCGACGCCTCCGAGCGCTACCGGGCCGAAGGGGTGCCGTTGATCGTCCTCGCCGGGGCGAGCTACGGCCAGGGCAGCTCGAGGGACTGGGCGGCCAAGGGTCCGCTCCTCCTCGGCGTCCGCGCCGTGATCGCGAAGGGCTTCGAGCGGATCCATCGGGGCAACCTGGTCGGGATGGGGGTGCTCCCGCTCCAGTTCCGGGCCGGGGAGGGCGCGGCGGAGCTCGGCTGGAGCGGACGGGAGCGGTTCGGCCTCGCCCTGCCGAAGGGGCAGCCCTTCGCGCCCCGCTGCGAGCTCGAGGTCCGGGTCGAGGGGAAGCCGACGGGGGTCCGGGTCACCTCGCGGATCGACTCCCCGATCGAGCTCGACTACTACCGGGCGGGCGGGATCCTCCCGTACGTCCTCGGCCGGATCGCCCGGCGCCCCGCCGCCTAGAGGAGCGTCGGGTCCTCGGAGCGCCTCGGCGGGGGCGGGGGTTCTCCGGTCGCCTCGAACACGAACGAGGCGTACCCGACCACCTTCGTCATCGGCTCGACCTCGCCGGAGTGGCCCCAGGCGAGGAGCCGCGGGATGACGGCTTCTCCCCTAAGCACCTCGAGGAGGACGGTCGTAGGCGCGATCCCGCACATCGAGATCCGCTCCCGACGCACCGTCTCGTAGAGCCCCTCGGGATCGACGGCCTCGATCCGGTCGAGGGCGAGGCGGTCGAGCCGTCGGGCGGTCTCCGCGGGCACGTAATGGGAGAGGTCGGTCGAGGCGACGAGGAGCACGTCCTTCCCGCGGATCGCCGCACGGACGCGCTCGGCGACCTCCGCGAGCTCGGAGAGCGGGCCGTGACGCACCTGGAGCGCCGCGAGGCGGGTCTTGGGCTCGATGTACTGGAGGAACGGCAGCTGGACCTCGATGGAATGCTCGAGGGCGTGGGCCGCCTCGTCGACGACGATCGGCGGCTCGGCGAGCGCCCCCACCAGGGCGTGGTCGACCGCGACCGGACCGAACGGGGTCTCCCAGTCGACGTCGGAGACGGCGGACCCGCCGCCGAGGCCGTGGTGGTCGACCCCGAGGACCAGGACCGTCGCCGGGGGCCGGTCCGCGGCGAGGCGCGCGTAGGCGCGCGCGGCGATCGCGCCGGAGTATCGGAGGCCCGCGTGGGGGACGACCGCCGCCCGCAGGCTCCGCCGGTCGGCCCGATGGCGCGTCGGGAGCTCGCCGGGACCGCGGTCGCTCAGGAAGCAGCCCTCGACCTCGTGGGCGAGGGCCGCGCCGTCGGCCTCGTAGAACTGGCCCGCGACCGCCGGTCGACGCGCGCGGGCCTCCATCGGGCTACGGGGGCGAGAGGGTGCCCGCGATCGCGCGGGCCTCCTGGTCATCGAGCCGCGCCCTCGGGTGGACCGCGAACGGGTTGTCCGGACCGTAGCGCGGGATCACGTGGACGTGCAGGTGGAAGACGATCTGGCCCGCCAAGGAGCCCTGGTTCAGCGCGACGTTATAGTGGCGGCTCAGCCGCTCGACCCGTCGGCAGACCCGGACGATGGCGCCCAGGAACTGCGAGTACGCCGCCTCCGGGAGGTCGGTCAGGCGGTCGACGTGCCGCTTCGGGACGACGAGGACGTGGCCCCGCGTGAACGGGAAGAGGTCGAGGAAGGCGATGGTCTCCTCGTCCTCGTAGAACCGGTGCGCGGGGGCGCGGCCGTGGACGATAGCGCAGAAGATGCAGGAGGGCTCGCCGCCGTCCGGGGAGGCCATCCGACGGCCATCCGGCGGCTCCCTTAAGGGTTGGTGGGCGAGGGGCCGAACGAGGGCGCGGTCCGGCCACCGGTCGGTTCGCGGGCCGTCCGGGGGTCGTCGTCCCGGCCCGGCCGGTTCGC
>DASYZN010000145.1:0-5351 GCA_035946105.1 Thermoplasmata archaeon
GTCGGTGGGCTCGGGCGGCCGCTCGTCCAACGGCGCGTCCCAGGGCTTCGCGAAGCGCAGGGTCGTCCCCTGCGAGACGGCCGAGGCGAGGAACAGCACGGCGGCGACGATCGCGAGGATCCATCCAACACCCGGACCCCAGTTGGCATCGGTGGTCGTCCCGTAGAACGTGGCCGGGGCGGCGAGCATCCCGTCGAGCGAAAGCGCGCCGACCAGGCTCAACATGAGCCACACGGGAGCGGCGAGGGACCCGAGCGCGCCGAGCCCGGCGGCCGCCATCGCGGTCCGAACGGCGCCGACCCGAGCCCGGTCGACCCAGGCGATCAGCGCCACGATGGAGGCTGCGGTCGCGGCGAGGAGCGCCAGGAGGAGGTCGGATTGGAGCGCCCCGAAGACCTTCCCGGTGTTGGAGAGGGCGGCCGACGATTCGGTGTAGGTCCCCGAGCGGAAGGAACAGTTCGCCCCATCGCAATCCCTCGAATAGGTGATCCCTGGGTAGAACGTCAACGTCTGCGAGTCGCCCCGGCCGTCCGTTCCTGAGTACGACCACCAGGGGAGGACCATCGACGACACGAGGATCAACGTCGCGGCTCCGGCGAGCAGGAGCCCGACCCCATTCCCCCGATGGACCTCGACCCCGGCGTAATCCCATCGCGGATGCGGTCGACGGTGGGGCCGTTCCTCCCCGCTTCCCGGCAGATCGATCCCCCCCAGATCGCCCCCACGGGAGGGCGCGCGGAATGATAGCGTATCCCTTGCGGGTCGTCCGGACCGCCCTACGGAGGGGGGGAGCGGGACGCCGAGCGTCCCCGACGCCCTAGGAGGATCGATCCCACGATCCCCTCGTCGCCGAGTCCGACGACCCCGGGCCAGAACCAGGCCGGGGCGGCGTGGGGGCCGCCCGATCCCTGGATCGGTCCGCTTGGGTTCGAGGGGAGCGACGCCGACCCCACCGTCAGGTTGAGCCGGGCGTGGGAAACGGCCCCCAGGGAGTCGTTCACCCAGGCGTCGAGCACGTGGCTTCCCCCGGAGGCGAAGGTGTGCAAGGGCGAGGGGACCGCGCTCGCCGAACCGTCGTCGAACTTCCAGGAGAACCGGTACGGCGGCGTCCCTCCCGTGACGTTCCCGTACAATGCGGCCGGTTGGCCTGCCGACGGGGTCCGAGGGGAGGCGGCCACGCTGAGGGTCGGAAGGGGATGGATGACGTAGGTGAAGTTGGCCCCGGACGACCCGCCGAGGGAATCGAGGATTGAGAGGTTCCCGGAGAACGTCCCGGCCGTCGCGAAGGCATGGGTCGTGTTCGCTCCGACCGACGTCCCCCCGTCGCCGAACGACCAGGCGTACTGGAACGGACCGGTCCCGTTGCGGATCGATCCGGCCTGGAAAGCGATCGGAACCCCGACATCGCCGGCCCCCGTCCTAAGGAACGGCGCGAGCGACGGGCCCACGGTGATCGACACGGCGGGCACGACGCGTGCCTGCCCGCTGGCTCCCGCGGCATCGGTCAGGTTGACGGTCGGGGCGTAGACGCCCGCCTTGAGATACCCGTGGACCGCCGAGAGATCGAGGGTGCTCGCCGTCTCGAGCGATGTCGTGCCATCCCCGAACGCGAAGAGCACATAGAAGGGCGGTGTGCCTCCCGATCCGGTCGAGCTCACGGTGACGAGGCTCGACGTCTCCCCGACCGAGGGCGTCGCCGAGAGGGCGACGGACGGGGGGACCTCGAACACCCACGTGTCGTCGAGGTTCGAACGGCCACCCGATCCGCCGAACAGGATCGGGGGCGATCCGCTCGAATCCCCGGAGATCATCGCCTCGGATCGGGGGGCGGGGGCAGGGCCCGTCGCGAGCTTCGTCCAGACGCCGTGGGCGAACGACCAGGTGTCGTTGATGTTCCCCGAGGCCCCGATCCCCCCGAACAGGACGATCTCGCCGAGGACGCCATCGAACGTCATCGCGGCATCGGCCCGATACGGAGGGAGCGGCGCCGGGGGCCGGATGAGCCACCATTGCCCCGCGTAGAGCTCCCACGTTTGGTTCGATACGGGGCAGGTCCCGAACCCGCAGCCGAAGAGGACGATGGCCCCGTCCGAGGGATCGTAGGCCATCTGGGCGTGCCCCGTCGGCGGGGGGGCCGGGGCGCTCGAGGACAGAAGGACCCAACCGGACCCCCCCTGCCAGATCCACGTGTCGTTCGCCCAGCCGCCGATCCCCGGCTCGTAGCCCCCGAAGAGGACCGACCCGTTCTCTTCGGGTTGCGGGTCGAAGCTCATCGTGGCGTCGACCCGGGTCGGCGGGGAGACCGCGGCCACCGGCGTCACGTTGGTCCAAGCACCGCCCCGGTAGAGCCAGGTGTCCGAGCGGTACGACGCGCCTCCGAACCCGCCGAACAGGAGCACCCCCTGGGAGTTCGAATCGTAATCCATCGTGGCCCCGTATCGCGCCGGGGGGGCGTCCCGGGGGTCGGTGACGTTCTGCCACGTTCCTCCGGAGTAGAGCCAGGTCTGGTTCGTCCCGCACACGGATCCGATGCATCCGCCGAACTCGACGGTCTCGCCGAGGAGCGGGTCGTAGGCCGAGGAGCCGGCCCGGGCCGCCGGCGGAGCCGAGCTAGCGGACGAATGGGTCACGTTGATCCACTGCGGAGCGCCGGGCGCTGCTAGGGCGTCGATCGGGAGGTTGGGGGTGGGGCTATAGTAGGGTCGAACCCCCGGGACCACGGGCGACGAAACGGTCGGGAGGTGGACCCCTCGACCGTCCGATCGCGGGGCGTCGGAAGCTCCTAAGGAGCCGAGGAGCGCCGAAGCGGGCAGGAGGAGGATCACCCCGAGGACGACGGCCACGATGGGACGCTCCCCGATCGCCCCGATCCGGCCGAGCACCTTGGTGGTCCTCCGGATCATTTCGGTCCCTCGGTGGCCGGGGGCTTCGGGTCCGCGGGTTCGGAGGGGGGCGTCGGAGGGAGCGGCGCTTGCGGAGCTCGCGGGGAACGGCGGCGCGTGCCGATCGCGACCGCCGCGAGGAGGAGGACCACGGCCCCTCCGATGATCCCGAGGTACAGAGGATAGTTCGATGTCGAGGCGGACGACGTGGTGCCGGGTGAGGAGACGACCCGAACGATCTGCGGTAGGGAGCCTCCGACCACCGCGAGGTCGAGCGAGAGGGACGGGCTGGTCGAAGATCCCGAGGAGACCAGGGAGTAGACCAGCAGGCCGGCCCCGTCCTGGACGACGCCATAGCTCACGATCCCGGCCCCGCCGATCGTCGTGACGTTGGTAAACGTCCCGCCGGATTCCGACCACTCGTCGATCCCGGTCGAGGTCCGGGCGAACACCGCGTAGGTCGAGCCCTCCCAGACGGCCTCGGCCTCGAAGGCGTTCGGCCCGAGGGGGAGGGTCGCCAAGGTCTGGCCGCCCGAGAGGTCGTAGAGCGCGAGCAGCGAGCGGTTCGAGGCGCGGTAGAGGAGGACGGCGGTCGACGGGGATCGGCTCGCGATCTCGGCGGATCCGAGCGTCCCGCCGATCGGGCTCACGAAGGCGATCGGGCTCAGGGCGCCCGAAGCGAAGGCGACCAGGGAGTCGTTCCCCCCGACGTCCTGGACGAGGGCCTCCCCGAGCGCCCCCCGGACCGAGATCACGTTCGCGAGGCCGTGGACGCTCACGTTGGCCATCTCGGCGCCCGTGTCGAGGTCGAACTCGAGGAGATGCTCGGGGGTGTTGGATCCCAGGAGGTAACTGGGGCCGACCAGGGTCACGACGGTGTCCCAGCTCCCGACGGCGTCGGCCCGGTACGATTGGGCGATCCCCCAGGACGTCCAGTGGCGGATCGGTCCCCAGCTCTGGTCCGACGGGTCAAAGCGGGCGCCGTGGAGTTCGACGCTGGGGAGCGAGGCCGGACTCGCGACGGTCGTCTCCCCCATCGGGACCGCGTCCCAGAGCACATAGATCGTCCCGTCGGCCAGCGAGGTCGCCCGGGGCGAGAAGACCTCGTAGTTCGGGTCCGTCGGCGAGAGGAACCTCGATAGCTGGTTGGACGATGCGTCCAATCGCACGGAGGAGACGCCGAGTCCCTGCGTCGACGTTCGGCTGGCGTTGTCGTTCGTGTAGAACAGGAAGGCGCCTCCGGGGCCGGCGGCCGCCGTGACCGTGGTGTGGGGGTAGACGTCGGAGAGGGCGGTCCCCTCCGACTGGACCGCGTTCCAGACGTTCTGGTCGTAGCCCGGGGTGACGTAGTAGCGGGGCTGGACCGACCAGGTCGTGTTCGTGCCGTTATCGTAGCCCGAGGCCGGCACCGCCGACGGGGCCAAGGCCCCGCCAGCGGGGAGTGGGGGAGGAGGGCTCGTCCACGAGTAGATCGTGCCGCTCGCGAGATCCCACTGATCGGACCACCAGAGGAAGCTCGCCTCCACGAAGATCGAGCCGTTGATCCAACCGGCGGGGATGTAGAGTCCCGTGTTCGTGGCGAAGTTGACCGCCACGGAAATCGTCCCGCCGATGCCGATCGAGGCGATCCCGATCCCGAAGTTGACCGCCAGCGAGAGCGGGAGGGTGAAGCTCCCGATGAACTGCTGGATCTTCACCTGGATCCCGCTGATGAACTCGTCGAACCCGGGGGTCGTCGGGGCGAGGACGAGGCCGAGCGTGATCGATGGGTCGACCTCGATCTCCAGGGTGAACCCGACCTTGACCCCGAGGATGTCGAAGCCGTAGATCGGCACGGAGGCGGCGAACTTGCCGGTGAGCGTGATCGAGGCGACGGCGCTCTGCCAGGTGATCCCGGTGATCTGCCCGCCGAGCGAGCCGATCTTGAACGTCGCCTTGAGGGAGAAGGCGACGCTGATCCCCACCGAAGCGGGCCCCAGGTTGATCGACGGCGGGGTGAGGGCGAGGCTGCCTCCGAGGGTCAGGTTGCCGGAGGAGGTGACTTTGAGGGAGACGGTGACCGCCGGGATCAGCGAGACGTTCCCCTTGACGAACGGCAGCTCGATGTTGAACCCGAGCGCTTTGTCGAGCGACCACTTGAACGCCTCCGTGATCGAGTAGCTCTCGTTGTACGGGCCGGTCCCGTGGGTCGCGATCGTCTGGGTCACCTGGGGGAAGGTGATCACGCTGAGGAGCCAGTCCGGGGTCTCGACGATGTTGAAGGTGTAGTTCGCCTGGAGCGTCCAATTGCTGGCGAACGTCGCCGTGACGTGCAGGGCCTGGGGACCATAGGGGAGGGTGCCGATGTCGATGGAGGCGTCCCACCACTGCCCGGCGCCGGTCCGCTGGGTGAACGGGACCACGACCCCGGCGAGGCTCGCCGTCAGCGAGGCGGCGTTCCCTCCGGCCGCGCTCGCGTGGACCGCGAGC
>DASYZN010000146.1:0-4794 GCA_035946105.1 Thermoplasmata archaeon
CTCATCGCGAGCGGGGGGATCCGCACCGGACTCGATGTCGCCCGGGCGATCGCGCTCGGGGCGAGCGCCGCCGGGACGGCGGGAGGCATCCTCAAGGCGGCCTCGACGAGCGCGGAGGCGACCGTCGAGGCGCTCGAGCTGATCGTCCACGAACTCAAGGTCGCCATGTTCCTCACCGGGAGTCGGAACCTCGAGGAGCTCGGTCGGGCCCCCTACGTCCTCACCGGGGAGACCCCGCAGTGGCTTCCGAAGTAGCCGGCGCGCTCGATCGGCGAGACCTCCCGGCCGACACGGTCGAGCGGGAGAAGCGGCGGGGCGCCGACGGCGGCCCGGTCCCCTCCAACGTCGACTGGTACCGGAGCCTTTCGGGGGCCACGCGAGCAAAGCTCGGACCGAGGGTCCTTCGGAAGCCGACGCGGACCCTCTCGGGAGTCGCCATCGTCGCCGTGATGACCTCGCCCGCGGCGTGTCCTCATGGGAAGTGCACCTACTGTCCCGGGGGTCCCGAGGCGAACTCGCCGCAGAGCTACACGGGGGAGGAGCCGTCGGCCCTGCGGGGCGCCCAGTACGGATGGGATGCCCGGGCGATCACGTTGGACCGGCTGAGGGTCCTCTCGACGATCGGCCACCCGACGAGCAAGGTCGAAGCGATCGTGATGGGGGGGACGTTCCCCGATCGCCCGAAGGCCTATCGGGACCGCGTCCTCCTCGGGATCTTCGAGGGGTTGAACGGGGCCCCGTCGTCCACGCTCCCGGAGGCCCAGGCCGTCAACGAGATCTCCGCGCACCGGCTGGTGAGCCTCACGGTCGAGACGCGCCCGGACCGCTGCGACGGGCGGATCCTCCCCGACCTCCTCGAGGCCGGGGTGACGCGGGTGGAGATCGGGGTCGAGTGCCTGTCGGAGGACGTGCTCGAGCGGGTCCATCGGGCCCACGGGGTCGACGACGTCGCCCGGGCGACCCGGGAGGCCCGGGACCGCGGCCTCAAGGTCGCCTACCACTTGATGCTCGGGCTCCCGGGCATGACCCCGGAACGCGACCTCGCCGATTTCCGCCGGCTCTTCGACGATCCCGCGTTCCGCCCGGACATGCTGAAGATCTATCCGACCCTCGTGCTCCCGGGGACCGGCCTCTACGAGGCGTGGAAGGCGGGCGCCTTCCGACCGTACGAGACGGACACGGCGGCGGAGCTGCTCGCCGAGATGAAGCGGATCGTGCCGCCGTGGGTGAGGATCCAACGGATCCAGCGCGACATCCCGGCCCGCCTCATCGCCGACGGGGTCCGGACGAGCAACCTCCGACAGTTGGCCCTCGCCCGGCTCGCCGAGCTCGGGGGCCGTTGTCGCTGCCTGCGGTGCCGGGAGCCCGGCCGCCGGGCGACGCCATCGGCGTCGGAGTTCATCCGGCGCGAGACCGACTACCCGGCCGCGGGGGGACGGGAGCATTTCGTGAGCTTCGAGGACCCGACGACGGACACGGTGGCGGGGTTCCTGAGGCTTCGGTTCCCCTCCGACGCGACCGAGGGGGGCCTCACGGTCCCGGTCGTCCGCGAGCTCAAGGTCCTCGGGGCCGAGGTCCCCGTGGCGGCGCCCGCCCGCGGGCCGCTCGACTACCAGCACCGCGGCTTCGGCAAGGCGCTCCTCGCCCGGGCCGAGGAGATCGTGCGGGGGTCCGGCTTCCGCCGGATCGCGGTCTTGAGCGCGGTCGGGACCCGCGGCTACTACCGATCGCTCGGCTACGCGACGGACGGGCCGCACATGGGGAAGGCGGTTTTCGCCTGACGTAAACCCGAACGCTTCGCAAGGGTTATCCCCCCGACCGGCTCCGCCGACCCCGTCATGACCGCCGGGGACCGCAACATCCGCGTCGAGCCCCTCCGCACGATGCATATCGAGGACCAGGAGATCGAGCTCGTCGAGCGGAAGGGCCTCGGGCACCCCGATTCGATCGCCGATGGGGTGAGCGAGTCGGTGAGCCGCGCCCTCTCCCGGATGTACCTCGACGAGTACGGGCGGATCCTCCACCACAACACGGACGAGACCCAGGTCGTCGGCGGCGGCTCCGAGCCGAAGTTCGGCGGCGGCCGGATCACCTCGCCCATCTACATCCTCCTGGTCGGGCGGGCGACGACCGAGGTCGACGGGGAGAAGCTCCCGTACCGCCAGGTCGCCCTCGACGCCGCGAAGTCCTACGTCGGCTCCATCTGCTCCCACCTCGACGTCGAGAAGCAGGTCGAGTTCGACTGCAAGATCGGCCAGGGATCGATCGACCTGCGGGGGGTCTTCGACCACGAGGCGAAGGTCCTGGCCAACGACACCTCCTTCGGCGTCGGCTTCGCCCCGTACTCCGACACGGAGCGGGTGGTGCTCGAGTCGGAGCGGTTCCTCACGACCAAGTTGAAGAAGCGCCTCCCCGCGCTCGGCGAGGACGTCAAGGTGATGGGGTACCGCAAGGGGGACTCGATCCACCTGACCGTCGCCGCGGCCTTGGTCGACTCCGAGGTGAAGGACGCGAAGGAGTACCGACGGGTCTGCGAGGAGATCTCCGAGAAGCTCGCCGACCAGGCGGCGAAGCTCACCCACCGCGCCGTTTCGATCGACGTCAACACGGCGGACGACCCCGAGCTCGGCCGCTACTACCTCACGGTGACCGGCCTCTCGATGGAGGCCGGGGACGACGGCTCCGTCGGCCGCGGGAACCGGTCGAACGGCCTCATCACGCCGAACCGCCCGATGAGCCTCGAGGCCTCCGCCGGGAAGAACCCGGTGAACCACGTCGGGAAGATCTACAACCTGCTCGCGAACCTGATCGCCCAGGAGATCGTCAAGGAGGCGAACGGCAACATCCAGGAGGTTCACGCGCGGATCCTCTCCCAGATCGGCAAGCCGGTCGACCAGCCCCAGGTGGCGAGCCTCCAGATCCTGCCGGCCCCCGGGGTCAAGCTCGCCAAGGTCCGCCCCGCGGCCGAGGCGGTCGCCGAGCGCTGGTTCGACGACATCGGCTCGATCCCCCAGCGGCTCCTCACGGACAAGCTCTCGGTCTTCTAGGGCCGCCGGGTCGGCCGCCCCCGATCGGCCCTCGCTCGGGTGGCGGGTCTAAATAGCCGGTCCGAACGTACTCCTCCGACTAGGACGGTCGGGGGCACGTGACCGAGCGCCTCGAGGGGTGACCGATGGCGATCTCGGGACTCGCCGTCGAACTCCTCCTCGTGGTCGCCGTCCTGACCGTCGGCCTCCTCCTCTTCATGGTCTACTTCATCCGGCGCGCGAAGGAGCGCGGCCGGACCCTCTCCGGGGAGATCGCCCTCGCCCGGGGCCAGACGGAGGACCGGGCCCACAACCAGATCCGGCTCGCGCGGGCCGAGGCGACGATCCTCAAGCGGGACGGCGCGGACGTCGCGGGGCCCGAGCGACTGCTCGGCGAGGCGGACGCCGCCATCGCCCGGCAGGACTTCCACCACGCCCTCCAGCTCTCGAAGACCGCCCACGACGCCCTGGTCGCGATGCGTCAGCGTTCCTCGGGCAGCGCGGTCCCGGCGGCCGAGCGGCTGCCCGGCTCCTTCGGCCCCCGCGGACTCGTCGACCTGACCGCCCTCCCGACGACCGACGGTCCGGCGTCGTCCGAGGGACCGGGCGCGGGCGCCCCTCCCGCGATGCCGAAGAACCGGCTAGAGTCCCACTTCCAGCTCGAGCTCCTCTCGGAGGAGCTCGCCCGGGCCGCCTCGGAGGGCCGTTCGGACCCTGCCTTGGCCGAATCGAACCGCCTCGCGGCCGAAGCGAAGGCCTCGGAGGGGCGGGGGGACTTTACCGAGGCGCTGCGGATCGCCCTCACGGCGCGGCGGACGCTCGGCGGGTCGATCGAGTCGCTCCCCCTGACCCGGTCGGTCGCCCCCGCCCCGCCGAGCCGGACGCCCTCGGCGGGCGCTGCTCCCCCGGCCCGATGCGCCCGCTGCGGGGAGGCGCTCCGAGCGAGCGACGCGTTCTGCCGGGCCTGCGGAGCGCCCCGGGCCGCGGGCAGCTGTCCGAGATGCTCGGCGCCCCTCGAGCCGGCCGATCGGTTCTGCGCGACCTGCGGATCCCCGGTCGACGCCGCCTCGGCGTAGCGGCCTAGTTCGCCTCGGCCCTTAGGTAGTCGTCGAGCCGCCGCTGCGTCCGAAGCTCGTGGAAGAGCGCGCTCTGGCGGAGCCAGCGGACGAGCGGGATCGCGAAGAAGCTCGAGGCGCGCGTGAGCACGGAGGCGAGCGTCGGATGGCGCTCCGGGGCGGTCTGGAAGGCGGCGCGGACGTGCTCGCGGACGTTCCACACCCCGACGGGCAGGATCTCGCCGGGGTGGACCTCGCGGAGGACCAGCACGCCGGCCTGCCGATGGACCCTCAGGAGCGCCTCCGACGCGGCGAGGCGGGCCGCATAGTAACAGCCCCCGATCGAGGCGTAGGTCGTCCGCCCCCTCGGGCCCTCGTGGTCGCCCATCATGACGATCGGGCCGTCCGAGGGGTTCCAGAGGGTGTTCGGATACCAGGCCTCGATCGACTCGTAGCGGAACGGGCCGGGGACGAGGACCAGGAACCAGCGGTTGGCGAGCGCCTCGTACGAATAGACGTAGTACTCCCCGAGCTCGGGGAGCTCCCGGACCCGGTCGAGGTTCTGCCGCCCGAGGAGATCGTCGACGGCCGTGATCGACCAGCGGGTCGGCACGAACTTGCGACGGCCGTGCCGGCCGAGGGTCCCCGCGCTGAACGCCCGCTGGATCCGGCTGACCCGAACCCCCCGGCCGTAGAGTTCGCTCACGGCGATG
>DASYZN010000147.1:0-5782 GCA_035946105.1 Thermoplasmata archaeon
AACTTCGCCGTTCCTCCGGGCAACTATAGCCTGAGGGCGCTCTTCAGCGGGTACGATCCGGCGAACGTTTCCGAGGCCTGGGCCAACGGCAGCGCGAACGTGCCGATCACCCTGACCGCCAACCGATCCCAGGGGATCTACACGCCCTTGCAGGCGTGGGACAACGCCCAGCTCGCGAACCTCTCCACCTCCGGCGACGGCTCGCTCTCCCAGCCGTACATCATCCGACACGATCAGTCCGCCCCGCTGGATCCCCTATTCGGTCTACTGAACGACTACCTCTACCCGATGTTCGCCGGAGTGACCATCGCGGACACGACCGACTACGTCCTGCTCGCCCCGCCCGCGTCGTTCGAGGTGCGGTACCCGGACCGCTACGCGAACGTCCTCGCGCGGTACGGCCTTCCCGCAACGAATGACCTCCAGATCGAGGCGTACAACGCCTCCCACGTCACGATCTCGGGAGGGTCCGATGTCTCGGGCTGGTTCTTCGGCCAGGATTTCGGCCCGCTCCAGTTCGCCTTCCCGCTCGCGAACGTCGTCCTGTGGAACGTCCAAGACTCGCTCGTGGCCGGCAACATCTTCGTGAGCCAGGGGAGCTCCCTGCTGCTGTTCAGCGGCGGACCAGGGACGGCCGGCGGCGGGAATGTCGTCTGGGGCAACACGTTCGATAGCGCCCCGCCGGTGGCGAACTTCCTCGACAACGGGAGCGATCTCGCCATCGCGGCGTTCGAATCGGGCGACCTCGTGTACAACAACGCGGTCGAAACGGCGCTGCCGGCGCTGGCCCTCAACGGGAACTTCGTCTCCGGGGCCCCGCAGTTGAACCGGGAGGACTGGAACCTCTCGGCACCGGCTCCGGCCTCGTTCGTTCGCTCCGTGGACGGGCTCCAGCTCTCCGGGAGCATCGTGGGTTCCCCGTGGCAGTGCGGGAACGCTTGGCTGAACCACGCCGCGGGCGACCCGATCCCGTACACGGATGGCGGGGCCATCGCGGTCGGGGGCGACGCCTGCCCGTATCCGCTCTCCGTGGCGACGTACCCGGTCGTGTTCCGGGAGTCGGGGCTCGCCTCGGGGGCCTGGGCGGTCACCGTGGCCAACGGGACCGAGAGCGCCGCGGCCGGCGCCCCGATCACGTTCAACCTGCCGATCGGAATCTGGAGCTGGGCCGTTGCGGTCCCGCCGAACTACACGGTCCTCCCATCGGGAGGCAGGGTGGACGTCACCGGCACCACCCCCCCGATCCCGATCCAGTTCAATGCGATCCCACCGCCCCCCCCACCGCCTCCTCCCCCTCGCTTCCTCCTCGTCTTTACCGAAGCCGGTCTCATGGGAGGCACCTGGTCGGTGAGCCTGGGCGCGTCGACCCTGACGGCCGTCGCGGGGGCATCGATCCTGTTCAACGTTACGGCGGGATCCTACGATTACGCGGTGCTCGTTCCGCCCGGCTATACGGTGCTCCCATCGAGCGGCCAGGTGACGGCGGGTCCGGGCCCCGCGGGGCCGATTTCCGTCCGCTTCCTCCTGCCGCCTCCGCCGACGCCGATCTACCCCGTCACCTTCCTGGCGGCCGGGTTGGCGAGCGCGACGGCGTGGACCGTGACCCTGAACGGCAGCACGGAGAGCTCCTTCGGATCGAGCCTCACCTTCGAGGAGCCGAACGGCTCGTATCCCTACGCCGTCGCCCAGGTCGCGGGCTACCGGCTCGCTCCGGGGCCCGGAAGCGTGGGGGTGCGCGGCGGTGCCGCCTCCATCGCGGTGACCTTCACCCCGATCAACGGCACGCTGAACGGAACGGTCAACGGGACGGGGGTCGTGGTCGCGGTCGATGGGAGCGCCGTGGCGATCGTGGGCGGTTCGTTCTCCGTCTCGCTCGCCCCCGGGACTCACACGGTAACGGCGACCGGCCCCGGGTTCGCCCCATACTACAATTCGGTCGCGATCGTCCCGGCCCAGTCGACCCATCTCGCCATCGCGCTGACCGCGTTGCCCCAGCCCGCGAACACCGGGCTCACGCCGGCCCAGTTCGACGGCATTCTCGGCGGCCTGCTGATCGTGGCGGTCGCGGTGCTCGTCATTGGTCTACTCTCCCGCGGGCGGCGGGGTGGCGGCGGGGGTACGACTCCGCCGCCGGGGGCCTCCGTAAGGGCCCCGAAGATCGACCCCGTTCCCGCCTCGGGTCCCGCGTCCGCCGGGGAGACGAAGGCGGATTGGTCGGAGGCGTAGACCGCGCCCCTGGCTCGACCGGCGGTCGAAGGTGCGAAGCGGGGGCCGAAGGCCCGACCCCCGGGCGCTGGGAGCCCCTCGATGCCTACGGAGCACCGCCCTCGGGCCGGGTCGGTTCCCAGGCCACCGGGGGCGTTGGGGGGCGCGAGAGCGCGCGCAATAGGAGGCCCGCGAGCGCGAACAGTCCGATCGCGACCGCGATAGAGACGAACCCGAGGAGGTACGGTCCCATCGGGGGAGGGGGTCCCCCGAGGTGAGAGTCGTCGAAGACGGTCGTGGCGATCGACGCGACTCCCATCACGATCGCGAGGTAGGCGGCCGCCCGAGGGCGTCGACCGCTCCATCCGATCCCCGCGAGGCCGGAGGCGAAGATCACGAGGGTGAGGCCCAGGAAGATCGGCCCCGCCCAGCTCGCGTACTGGGTGAACGATCGGGTCTCGATGCCAAACCCGGGCAGCGAGACGACGAAGACGACGAGCTCGATCAGGAGCCCTAGCGCCAGCGCCCGGCCCCGGCCGCGGGACATCCCAGGTTCCGACGTTCGGGCTAGTATTTCATCCCGCGCGCCCACGCGAACTCCCGACGGGGTACCCCCGCCCGAAGCCCGCCCGATCCAGAGAGTAACCGGGCCGAGTCCGAGCTTCGAAAATCGTCGGACATAGGTTTATCCGAGATCGGGGCCCCCGTTCCCTCTGACCCGCCGCCTCCGGGGCCGACCGAGGTCCCAGGGGTCGTGCGGAGCTAATCTTTCGGAGGTGAATCACAAACTATGACCAACTTGACCGAACGCCGCCTAGGCTGGGGGTTCGGGCTCCTCGGGGGCCTCTTGATCGTGCTCGGCGCCCTCGTGAGCCTCGTCGTCAGCGCCGCGAACCTCGTCGTCGGCCGGTTCCCGTTCGCCATCGACGCGGGGGTCGACGCGACGGTCCTCTTCGTGGTCGGCCTCCTGGCCCTCTTCTTCGCGTATCTCGCGCGAGGGCCGTGGAGCGATCGTCCGATCTCGGGGGGGGTGCTCCTCGCGGTGGTCGCCTTCCTCGGATGGGTGTTCGTCGGCGTCGGAGGGAACGTGCTGGCCCTGATCGGCCTCGTGTTCGTCTTCCTCTCGGGGATCCTCTTCCTCGTGTCGCCGGCCGTCACCGGCCTGAAGAGGCTCGCCACGGCGTGAGACGCCGGCCCGACCCCTCGGGATGACCCAACCCCTTCCCCCCCTTTCTTCCCCTACGGCGGCGGACTTCGCGCATCGAGCTCAGCGCGCGGGCGGCGGCGAGTCCGAAACCGCGCGGCGTGGGCGCATCGGGTCGTCCCGGGGGACCCACCCGATGCCGTGAAGAGCGCGCTCCGCTCCCGAGGCGGGTCGGCCGATGCAGATCCCCCCACCCACCCCCGCGGCGGTCCGGGCGTTCGAGAGCCTCGCGTCCCTCGCGAAGGGGTGCGAGGTCCGCAAGATGTTCGGCCAACCGGTCGCGTTCGTCGGCGGCCAGATGGCGTTCGGGGTCTACGGGAGCGAGGTCTTCTTCCGCCTGTCCGAGGCGGACCAGGCCGTCGCGACCGAACGCGACGGGGCCCACCCGTTCGAACCGATGCCCGGACGGCCGATGCGGGAGTACGTGATCCTGCCTCTGAAGATCCTCGCCGATCCCCGCAAGGGCCCCGAGTGGGTCGCCCGATGCGCCGCCTACACGGCCTCCCGTCCCAAGAAGGCGCCGAAGAGATCGGCCAAAAGCTCCCCCGCTCGTCGCAAGATCTAGCGCGGGCCTTCCGAGGGCCACGGTCGGGCGGTCCCGTCCGGGAGTCTCCGATCGCGGAACGATCGGGCCTAGCCGACTTGGAATCGCAGCAGGAACTGATTGGTCTGGCCCTGGGTATCCTTCGCCACGAGGAAGACGTTGTACGTCCCGGCGGTCGCCACGCCGGCCGAGACGTTGTAGGTGTAGGCCCCCGTGGAGGCGGAGAAGGTCATCGTCTGCGGGGTCGAGGGAAGCCCGGCGATCTGGCTCAGGTTCACCGTCACGGGCTTCGAGGCGTTGATCCCGAGCGCGGCCACCACCCAGCAGGAGATCAGGAACGCCTGGTGGGTGGCGGGGTGGGACGGGGAGACGGTCGCCCCCGTGAAGTACGGGGGGGCCGGGGTGTTCGCCCCGGGCGCCACGGTCTGGAGGACGAGCTGGTGGTTCGAGGTGACGAGGACCGTGAGGTTGTCGTAGAACGGGAGCCCATACGTCGCGAGCGAGATCGTCCAGGTCTGTCCGACCAGCCACGCGGCAGAGCCGGCGAGGCCCGCACTCAGCGCGAACGGGGCGGCGAACGAGGCCGGCTTCTGCTGCGAGACGAGGCGGATCGACGATTGGGTGGTCGAGCTTCCGAGGACCTGGGGCCCCGAGACCAGGGTGATCGAGATCGACTGGATCGCGGTGGCGAAGACCGGTGAGCCCCCCCCGCACTTCGATAGGCAGGTCTTCCCCCCGAAGGCGAGCGCGACATTGAACCGGTCCTGGGGCTGCGTGGCGTAGCTTGGGTAGGTGAGGACCCAGAGGAAGACGGCCGAGGCGAGGACGACCGTGATCGCGAGGACGAAGATCGTCCCGACGACCGTGGAGCTGCCGCGGGAACGCTTGGATCGCCCCCGGAGGGGGACCCGATGCCGTCCGCGCCGGCGAGCCGCGACCATCCGGAAGCGACCTCAGACCCCGGCGACCATCCCGTACAACGAGACGCTCAGGAGCAGGGGTTGTGTCCCTCCCGATTGGTACGTCAGGTAGATCGTGCACGCCCCGGGCACGTTGAAACACCACGCCGGCCCGCCGTGGTAGTCGTCGTCCGGGGTATTGTTCTGGTAGTCCACGAACGTCTTCTGGGGATGCGAGTAGACCACGAGCGTGTCGCCCTGGGCCACCCCCGGGGCGTTCGGGGTGACCTGCTGGTAGTAGAGCAGGCGGTTGAAGAAGGTCCCGTCAAAGCCCGCGCCCCCTCCCCAGTTCCAGGTGCCGCAGTTCTGGATGGTCGGGGAGCCGCTCCCGGGCGACGAGCCGCTCCCGGGAACGACCTCCAGCTGGTTGAGCGGGGCCTTCAGGAGCTGGGTGCCGTTGCATTGGAAGACCAGGGTGATCAGGTTCACCGCGAGGTAGCTCGGAGTGAACCCCTTTACGGCGAGGAAGATCGCCGGCAGGGCATTGCACTGCGCGTGCGAGCTGGTGTTGGAGCAGTCCGTTGGGTCTCCCCAGGCCTGTTCCGTCTGACTTCCGAGGACGTTGATGTAGATCTGGGGACTGGCGGTGGACAGGTTGGGGCGGAAGAGGGAAAGCACGACGACGAGCACGAGGGTGATCGCGAGGAGGAGGATGGTCGCGATGACCCCGCTCACGCCCCGGCGGGCCCGAGCGCGGGCACGCCGCCATCGATACACCTTCATGCGCGTAAATTAGGCGGGCTAGAGGGCTTAAAGACTCCCTTTCCGCCCTCCGCGGCACGCCTCCCGAACCACCGTACGAACCGTCGGAAACGGTGCCGACCTGCCGATCGGGCAGGGTTCGGCTCGCTCAGGAACGGGTGGGCGAGC
>DASYZN010000148.1:0-1814 GCA_035946105.1 Thermoplasmata archaeon
CGGGGCCGACCTTCCCGGCTCGCCCTCGGCGCCGCCTTTTAATGGGTCGGCAGGTCCCCGGTCCGATGGCCCGATTCCGTCGCGCCTCCGGCGGCCGAGAGGAGGGATTGCTCAAGCGGGCCGAGGCGCTCCGACGCTCGACCGAGCCGCTCCTGCCGGACCTGACCAAAGGCTGCCCCCGCGAGCCGTTCGACCGGCTCAAAGAGGAGCTCGAGGAGGTCCGGGGCTGGAAGGACGACACCAAGCGGCTCGATCACTACACCCGCTGGGGCGACCCGTTCCCCCGGGCCTACGCGGGCTTCCTGCGCTTCTACCTCGAGCCGGAACTTCCGCCGTTGCTACCGGTCCGGCTCGGGGGCGCCGAGGTCGCCTACGCACCGCTCGCGCGTGCCCCACCCGAGTTCCAGATCGCGGTGCAGCAGCACGATGACCCCCGCAAGCTGATCCTGGGGTATCTGGGGCTGGCGAAGAAGGGGTTCTACTTCTACGCCCTGCCCGAGCGGCTGCTGTGCACCGGGAAGGAGTCGAACCCTCCCGGCGAGTTCCTGCGCAAGCAGGACGAGGACCTCCCCTACCGGTTCGAGCATTCCACCGGGGATTCCGCGAGCTTCCTCTGCCCGCATCTCAACCACCACGACCCCGTGCCCTGGATCGGGGTCGAGTGGACCTCCGCGGGTCGCAGCTTCCGCATTTGCGGTCGGTGCGCCAAGGAGGATGCCCAGCTGCTCGGCGCGTTGGCCGCCGGGATCGCCCAGCCGAAGGCCGAGGACGCCTTCGCGGTCTCCGCCGACCTCAACGTCGATTGCCGCGGGGGCCCGGACTGCCCGCACAAGAACCTGCCGGAGGTCTCCCGCAGCCTGATGCACCGCTACCTGGCCGGGCGCATCGCCGACAAGGAGTTCGTGCAGGAGTACGTCCGCGAGACCGAGCCGTACGTCGGGCGTACGGGCCGCACGTTACGCGTCGCGGCGGGGGTCTGCTACGGCGACGACACCGCCGCCTTCATCGACGCGCTCCACCCCAACGGGGTCGAGCGGACGGCCCTGACCGAGGTGCTCCCCCCGGTGCGGGGGCTCTTCGAGATCCCCGATGCGACGGCGAGCCAGGCGCTCGAGCGGCTCTGGAAGGACCACGCCGAGGAGATCGTGGCGGCGATCGAGTCGGACCCCGCGGAGGCCCGCCGGATCGTCCAGGAGGCACGGGCCGCCCCGGGGCGCGTCTCCGAGCTCCTCCGCCGGGCGGCCCAGCACGCCGACGAGCGGGCCAAGCTGAGCGCGCTTCCGACCTACTCCCAGATGTCACCCGAGGCCGCGTTCGTCGACTCCGTCGCCCGCACTTTCCGGGTCGGGGGGATCGAGGCGGCCGAGCGGCGGGTCGAGCAGACCCTCCCCCGGGAGGGCAAGGAGCGGGGGCTGGCCTGGGGTCTGCTCGTCGCGCTCGGGCGGGCGGGCCCGCACGGCTGGCAGTTCTCCGACACCGAGCGGCGGTTCGGCGAGACCCTCGCCGATCACGCCCGGTCGCTGCTCGAGGGCCCCCCGGAGGGCTATGGTCCGGCCCTATCCCAGCTGCTCCAGGCCGCCGGGGTTGCCGGCCCGCTCCGCTGACGTGGAAACCCTCGACCACCGGGGCGAAAGGCCCCCATCTGGCCCGTGGTGCGGTAGATATACTCGATTCCCACATCTTCCGGACAAGGTCGAGCGCCGTGACCCTGAGCCGGACGGGTCCCTCCCCCGCGGTCGCGCCGTTTCCGCGGTAGGCCGAGGGGGAGGAGCCGGCATGGGGATTCCCACGACGCCGGCCGCGAGGTAGATGGA
>DASYZN010000149.1:0-16619 GCA_035946105.1 Thermoplasmata archaeon
GATCGAGGTCCCGACGGCCGCCGGGCCGGCGATAGGGACCGCAGGGTTCGAGCCGTTGGCGTACGGGGGGATCGGCCCGCCGGACGACGCCCCCCCGTAGGTGACCGGGCACGGGAGGCCGCACGACAGGGGACCGGACGCTCCGATCGCCGCCCACCAGCCCCCGCCGTCGATCAGGGCGACGATCGGCAGCGCCGCCGGGGCCGGCGATAGGGCGGCATTCAGCCGGACGTGGCAGGTCGGCGTCGCGATCGCCGAGCCCGTGTCGAACTGCCAGCAATCGACCCCGAGGGCGTCCGGGGTCGTGGCCGCCACCTCGACGACGCCCCCTTCGAGGGGGACGAGGGAGACGACCCGCGGGAGCGCGCCGATGGTGGGGCCGTCCGACTGGAGCTGGTTGAACGGGAGGGCGGTGTACGGAGGGGTCGTCAGCGGGACCAGGTAGGTCGGCGTCAGCAGGTAGGCGAGTCCGTCCGCGCTCCCCTGCAGGGTCCAGCTCGACGGCGCCGGCAGCACGGTCGCCATCACGAACCCGCGGCCGCTCGCCGCGTCGAAGCTGAAGAGGGCGAGCTTGGAGGCGCCTTCCCCCGGCGACAATAGGCCGAACCCGAGCGTAAGGCCCGATTGCCCGGGGGCGAGCTCGAGGTTCTCCCCGCTCGGGACGACCGTCCCCGCGATCGAGAGCGATTGGACGAGCGACCAGCCGGCCCCCCCGTCCGCGCTTGTGACGGCCTCGACCTGCGTCGTTGAAGCGGAACAGGATGTCGAGTCCCCCAACCAGGCGACCGCCGCGCCGCCGCCGACGATCCCGGCGTCGAGCGACGTGATGCTCAGGTTGGCGGCCACGAGCGTCGAGGTGGTCCAAGAGTGACCGCCGTCGATGCTCGACGCGAGCAGGACGGTGGAGTTGGCCCCGCACGGGCCGAACGGGCCGACGGCCGTCGCGTAGCCACTCGGGGGGGGACCGAGGTAGACGGGGGTACCTCCGCTCGACGCCGTCAGGACGACCCGTTCGCCGTCTACTGCGACGGCGGCGTGGGTCCAGGGGGACCCGCCGGCTACGATGGAGTACGGGACCGGCGTCGCGCTCCAATCGACCCCCCGGTCCATGCTCCGCTCGAGGAGGACGGAGCCCCCGTTCTCGCTCGCGGCGTACAGCGTATCGCCCGACTCGGCGAGCGCGAAGAACGATCCCGACGTCGCGAGCGTCGAGGTGTGGGTCGTCGGGGTGGCGGCGTGCACGATGGCGAGGCCGAGGCCCGAGATCGCGAGGAGTACGGCGAGCGCGAGATGCCCGGCCCGGCGGCGGGGGGTATCGAACCGAAGTCGGCGGGCCCAGGGAGTCCCTCGACGTTCCTCGTCCATCTCCGCTCGCCCTCCTACAGCATGTGCCCTAGGGGATCGGAAGGGTCGACTCGAGCTTCGGGGCGGTAACGCGACGCTTCGGGAGTCGGAGGATTCGAGGGTTCCTCGCCGGGGGGACGTTCCGTTCGCGGTCGAGCGCGCACGGCGACGGCGACCGCGAGGGCGATCGCGGCGAGGGAGATGGCGAGGAGGAACAGGATCTCCGGCGGTCCTACGAGCAGGCCGCCCGACGCGGCGCTCGGCGCAGTGGGGATCGGCCCGGGATTTTCGGCCGGACCGCCAAAATCGATGGAAACGGCGACCGGCGCCCCGGCCACGACAAACGTTCCGGTGATCGGGCTCAGGTTCCCCCAGAAGGCGGAGACGGCCTGCGCCGAGTAGACATACGATCCGTTGCGTTCCTGCAGGACGACTGTCCCGTTCGTGGACGTTCCCGTGACCCCCCCGACCGTCACGTTGAACGACGACCCCGACGGCAGTCCCCTCGAGGTGAAGGTCACCGGGTAGAGCGGGCCGTTCGACGCGACGCCGGTGGTCGGCCTGGCTGAGGGCGAGGGGTGGCCCGAGGTGAGCGGGGCGAGCCCCACCCCGAACACAAGGAGGGCGAGAAGGAGGGCGATCCGCTCGTTCGGTCCCCTCCGGGAGCGTGCCGAGGGCACCCGGGACCTCCCGAGGGCTTCCATGGCGTTCGAGAGGGGGAGGTCGCCCTTCAACCCGTCGACAAGTTATCCCAGCTTCCTTGTACAATCTCCGCATCCAGGGGCCCCCCGGAGTCGATGAGAGCGCTCTCCCAGGCTGAGTACCGGACCCTCCTCGCCATCCTCTCCTCCCCCGGCGCGTCGGAACGGGAACGCATCCGACGATCCGGCCTGCCGAGCTCGACGTACAACGTGGTGCGCCGGCGGGCCTACTCCGACGGCTGGATCTCCGACGTCCTCGTGCCGAGCCCGATCGCGTTCGGATGGTCGGACGTCGAGGTCCGCCTGGCGAGACCCCCGCTCGCGATGGCCGAATCGTCCGCCCGCGCGTGGGCCAACGAGCCGGGATGCGTGCACCTCTGGTCGGGCCTGCAGTCCGTGTTCGGGGTGTTCTTCCTCCCCGATGTGGGGACGGGCTCGACCGACCGAGACGCTCCCGCGGACCAGCAGACGGGGTGGCGGGTGCGGGTCCGGCGGGAGGCCGGGTCGCTGCCGGTATACTTCGACTACTCCGGCCTCTGGGCGCGGTTCGGTGGGCAGCCCCCTCCCAAGGAGTACCCTCTCGGCCTCCCGGCGAGCGAGCCATCGACCGATCGACGGGCCCTCGCGGCGGCCGTCCGGCTCCTTCGATCGGACGGGGCCGCTTCCGCTGACCGCCCGGGCTGGACGAACCTCTGGAGGTTCCCGAAGGCCCCGAGGGCCGCCCTCACCGAGGGGCTCCTGTCGCGGCGAGGGGTCCTGGACCTCGCCCGCCTACCCCCGTTCGACGGGCGGCGCCTATCGGAGGTTGTGCTGATCGGGGGACGCCTCCGCGCGGGAGCGACCGGGAACGGCCTCCTGAACGCCCTCAGGAACGACTGCGCGGTCTTCCCGTTCCTCCTCTCTGAGGCCGATGGGGCGCTCGTCCTCGCGGGGGTCGGCCAGTCGGACTCGGAGCGGGCCGGCCGGGTCCCGGTGCCGGCGGCGCGGGGTTCGGTGCTTTCGACGGTGACGGCCCATCTCGACGACGCCGAGATCTCGCTCGAGCCGGTCGAGGCGATCCGCGAGCGCGTGGTCCACCGCTACGGGGCGGCCCTACCCGTCCGCGGCCCAAGCCCCGGCCGGTGAAGGCGCGTCGGCTCGGGGCCGGCGGGGCGAGCGGCCGGCCCGAGAGCGCCGGGTCCTACGTGCAGGAGTTCGCGCACTTCTCGGCGGCGTTGATCAGCGACGGGATCGAGAGGCCGAGCCCGGCGAGGCCCAGGGCGATGCCGGCGGCGTCTGCGATCCCGGTCTGCGAGGCGTCGTCCGCGACCTGCGTCGAGGGGTAGAGCTGGACGATCACGCCGATCGCCGCAAGGACGACCGCGCTCGCGGCCAGGATGACCTGGGCGAGCGTGTCCGTGAGGGCGACCGAAAGGATCGCCGCGATCAGCGCGAGGAAGCCGACGGCGAGCCCGACGATGTAGTTCCCGTCGAGCGACTGGGCGAGGTAGTGGACGATGGCGTCGGCGAGGCCCTGGAAGAAGGTGAGCACGTCCGAGGCGATGTTGAGGCCCAACGACGCCCCCGAGCTGTTCGCGATCCAGTCGATCGTCTGGGAGAACGGATCCGTCCCACCGAAGTTCGGCACGATGTCCGTGAGCGCCGTGAGGATCGACCCGGCGGCGAGGAGCGCGGCGAGGCCCCCGGCGACGATGCCGACGACGGCCGCCTGGACGCCCGTCGAGGCGCCCTCCGTGGCGCCGGTGGCCGTGCCGAGGCTCACGATGTCGATGATGTACATCACGAGCCCGACCAGGGCGAACAATAGGCCGAAGACCCCGGCGGCGGTTCCGAGGAAGATCCCGAGGTCGTTGCCCGCCGTGCTGACGTCGAGCGGCGAGAGGATCGGTCCCGAGAGGTTGAACGTGTCGAAGATGCTCTGCATCGAGCTGTTGTAGGCCGAGGAGCTCAGCGCGCCGGTCCCGACGAGGATCGACAGGAACGGGAGCGCGACGTACGCCACCCCTTCGCCGAACGCCGTCTCGAGCGCGTTCACGACCTTGTGGAAGAGGTCGTTCAACTGCTGCTCGACCCATTGCAGGATGAAGTCGAGGGCCGAGATGATCGCCTGGATCGCCGCCTCGACCGCGGAGACGACGGCGTTCCACGCCCCGAGGATCGCCTGGCCGATGGCGATGGCGAGGTTCACGATGAAGTTCGCGACGGCGAGCACCACCGAGACGATCGCGTTGACGATCGAGGTGATGATCGACCCGAGCGCCTGCCAGAAGTTCGTCGGGGGCACGCCGACCGGGCTGTCGAAGCCCGAGATCGGGAAGTACGGCGCCGAGTAGGCGATCTGGTCGCCCAGCCCGAGCAGTTCGAAGCCGACCTGGGAGAGGGCGTGGTAGGCCCCCTGGACGGCCCCGCCCTTGTTGTGGGGCGTCAGCGCGGCGAGGAGGGCGAGGGCGCAGGACGAGGAGACGGTGGCGGAGAGCGTGCCGAGGATGTCCGTGTCGCTCGAGGTTCCACGGTCGCTCAGGGAGGCCCCGTTGAGGCAGGGGAGGTCGGAGGTCCGGCCCTGGCCGAGGGTGCGGTTGAACGAGGAGTTCCCGAACGCCGTGCGGCTCACCAGCAAGAGGTTCTCCCCCGGCTGGAACGGCGTCCCGGTGCCGGAGTCGGAGAGCGTGAGGTAGAACTCGTAGAGGTGCTGGTCGCCCGCCCAGTGGCTTCCGTAGCCGGGGATCGTCGGCACCTCGCCGGTCGAGTTGAGGAGCACGACGGGCATCCTCGCGAGATGGAAGACCTGGAAGGAGATCCCGAAGTCGCCGGAGAAGCTGTGGACCCCCTGGGACGGGTCGGAGGAGAACGTGTACTGGTCGGACTGGGCCGCCCCGTTCCCGAGGGAGTACTCCTGCCAGAGGTTGAGGTCTATCGTGATCGTCGAGGCGGTCGGGTCGATCGGGAGCTGGTAGAAGTCGTTGTACCCATAGCTCCAGTGGATGCAGGTGTCCCCGAAGGAGAAGTCGTTCGAGCCGCCTTCCGACTCGGTGTACATCGACGGGCTCCCGGGGTAGCTCGTGTCCTGGATCTGGACGACGCCGCCCGCGTTCCCGTCGGCGCCGAAGTCGAAGATCGAGATGCACGTCGAGCGGGCCGAGGTGATATGGACGCCCAAGATGGCCGGCCCGGCGACCGGGTTGATCGCGAGGCTGTCCGGAGCGCCGTTCGTTCCCGTGCTCAAGGCCGACGGGTTCAGCGGGCCCTGGTAGGAGATCCCGTCCCAGGGGTAGGGGGTCTGCTGGGAGAAGACCGAGCCGCCGGTCGGGGTCTCGTAGTGGTTCGCCGTGGCGTCGTAGCTCCCGGCGCCGTAGGCCTGCTCTCCGTCGGTGAGGCCGAGATCGCCCGCCGCGTGCACCGCCCAGGGCGGGAGGTGGAACTGCCGGTCGCCGTAGTACGTGGCCCAGGCGTGCGGGTCGGTGACGGAACAGCCGGGGGCCGTCCCGCGATTGTAGGATAGGTTCTCGCTCGCGTAATGCGGCAGTCCCTGGACGACGCTGAGCTGCCAGTACTGCAGGGTGTAGGGATAGTAGAACACCTTCGAGAAGGTGATCGTGTGGCCGTCGAAGGCGGAGTAGTTCGCGCTGGTGGGTTCGGTGCAGTTGAAGACGGGGATCGAGACGGGCCCACCGGTGGTGAGGCCCGAGAGGAACGGGTCCGCGTGGTTCGGATCAGTGTAGTAGGAGACCAGGATCGAGGCGCTCTCGATGCTGCCCGCTCCTCCGCTCACGGAGAGCGCCCAGTTCGAGGAGGAGGCGAACTCGGCGAGGGTAAGCCCGCTCCCGCTGAAGGGGCTGCTCGGGCCGGTGGTCGGGGCGTTGTGGATCAGGGTGACGTTGCCGACGGCCGCCGCGGGAGCGCCGAGATCGACCGAGGTCCCCGCGACGGGGAATGGCCCGGGGCCGAGGTCGGTGAGATGGAGGTCGAGCGCGCCCAGGCTCGCCGAGACGATCTCATAGTAGAGCTGGACCTGCGAGATCGCGACCAGGGGTCCCGGGTGCTGGACGCCGGAGATCCCGACGGATCCCGAGGAGCTGAACTGGACGACCTGGGTCGAGGCGAAGGAGTCGGTGAAGCGGTGCGAGCCGTCGAGGATACTGTCCCCGGCCGAGTTCGGGACGAGCGGGTTCGTCACGAACCCCGTGACCGATCCGAACGCCTCCTGGGCGTCGGTCAATCCGTCGTGGTCCGTGTCGGAGCTCGAGTTCGCCCCGCCGACGACGATCCGCTCGAGGTAGAAGTTGAGGCCCGAGCCCGAGCTGGGGTCGGACCCGGGGTGGATCCCGAGCACGGTCGCTCCGTAGACGTCCGGGATGCCGTCGCCGGCCCAGTTCGGCACCGTCGTCAGGGTCGCGCTCGCGGAGGCCGAGGTGCCGAACGGGCTATCGACCGTGACCCCGACGACGGGGTTCCCCGCCATCGTGTAGATGTGGCCCACCGTGTCGACGAGCCCGGTCGACGTCGAGACGAGCACGGCGGAGCCGTCTCCGAACGTCCAATCGAAGACGAACGGACCCGAGCTCAACGCATCGGCCCGCGAGCCGAGAGCGATCGCCGTGAACGGGGCCGTGTGGTTCTCCCCGTAGACGGTGGCCCCGGAATACGGGAGCACGACCAGGAGGGGCTGATCGACCACGACGACCGACCCGTGGACGACCGCGACCGGGTGGCCGTCCTCGTCCGAGAGGCTCAGGGTGACCGCGAACGTCCCGAGGGCTAGGTAGGTGTGGCCCGAGGTCAGGCCGAGGGAGTCCGGTTGTCCATCGCCCCAATGCCAGCTTCCCGAGAGGAGCGCGGCATCGTACGGCGAGGCGGAGAGACCCGACGGGGCGAAGATCGCCATCTCATCGACGGTGACGGTCCGGGTCGGAAGGCTCGCGAGGACCGCCACATCCCCCACGGTGACGGGTTCCGTGATCGACGCGAACTGGCCCACCAGGTCCGCGACGGTGAGCGTGACGGGGAACGTCCCCTCCCGAGTGAACTGGTGGGTGGCGGGGGACTCGTCCCCGCGCAGCACCCCGGACGGGGTCCCATCGCCGAACTGCCACAGGTAGGAGAGGTCCTGGCCGGCGGGGGCGCCTAGATAGGCGGTGCTGCTCCCCCCATCGAAGGAGATGCGGTCGAATTCGGTGACCGGGCCTAAGGGGGCGACGAACTCGGGCTCGGGACCGGGATTGGTGATCGAGAGGAACGCCCAGCTCGCCGTGGTGTAGCCGTTCGGTCCGTCCGAGGCGAAGACGACGAGGGCGTAGACGGTCGAAGCGTATCGGTAGAGGTGGCCGATCGAGACCGACGGTCCGACCCCTAGGGTCGCCGCGCCGAGGCCGTCGCCGAACTGCCAGGCCGCATTGAACGACGTCGCTCCGTAATCCTCGGACACGATCGAGGCCGAGAGCGGGACGCTCGGTTGCTGGGCCAAGGAGGCAGGGTTCGTGAGCGCCACGGTGGGGGCGACGTCGAGCACCTGGGCATCGGTCGTCTCGAAGACCGGCACCGTCGTGACGTCGTGGAGCCCATAGGAGTCTGTCGTGGTCAGCGAGAGGGCGAAATCGGCCCCTGGGAGCCAGCGGTGGGAGGTCGAGATCGTCCCCAGGGTCGGCTCGGCGATCGGCGGCATCGGCGTGAGGCTCGCCAGGGTCGAGCTGCCGTCGCCGAAGCTCCAGACCGTCGAGAGTCCGGATCGGGCCGGAGAGAAAACCTGGGCCTTCAGGAAGACGATCTGCCCCAGGGAGGCGGCGTTGCCATCGACCGTCCAGTTGCCTACCGAGGTCCCGGCATCCTTCGCGTGGAACTGGTGGGTGTAGATCTGCGGGGCACAGAACGGCGAGGGGACCGACTTACACTTGCCGCCGGCGTCGCCCCAGAAGTTCAGGGTGAGGTCGACCGGGTTGGCCCCGTTCGGCTGGCTTCCGCCGACGTAGCTCATCAGGAGCACGTCCTGATCGGCCAGGGAGAGGGGGACGTTGACCAGCGTGAGGACGTCGGAGGCCGGGTTGCCGTGGCCCCGGGTCAGCGTGCCCCACGCGATCAGCTTGCCGTCCTCGAGCACGCTCAGGTTGAGGGTGTTCCCGGGCGTCCCCTTCATCGCGAGGGTCAGGTTGACGAGCGTGTAGGCCGAGTAGAGCCCGACGTTCGGCGCCGCATCGACGACCTGCTGGGTCAGCGAGGCCGACGAGGAGAGGCCCCACGGATCGGTCACCGAGAGGCCGACGGGATAGGTGCCGGGGACGAAGTAGCCGGCGCGACCGATCACGCCGCTGGAGGACGCCATGTCGGTGACCCCGGCGACGCCGGTCGTCCAGGAGTAGTTGAGGCCTGGAAGGTCGGTGGACGCTGCGGTCGTCGCGCTGCCGTTCAGGGCCGCCGCCTGGCCGACGATTGACGTGAATGGAGCGCTCGAGGCGGTGCTGGCGGTCGGTCCGAGATCGATGATCCGGACGGTCCCGCTCGCCGCGCTCGAATGGCCCTCGGGATCGACGACGGTCAGGAGGATGGGGTAGCTCCCCGGGGCCGTGTATTCATGGGAGGCCGTCAACCCCGCACCGAGGGTCCCGTCCCCGAAATCCCACGAATAGCGCAAGTGGGCGATTGCGCTCGGGACGGCCGTCGTCCCGGCGGCGGAGAAACCGACCGTCGTGTCGTCCGGGTAGACGCCGGGGCTCGTCGAGGGGGTCGTGAGGTCGAACGCCGCCACGGGACCGGGGTCCGTGATGACGAGGTTCGTGAGGAACGCCCGCCCGGCGGCCCCGGTGCGGTTGTCGAACCCGGTCAGCGTCACGACGTAGTTCCCCGAGATGTTGTAGGCATGGGAGACCGAGGAGCCCCACGTCGAGTTCCCGTCGCCGAGGTCCCATTCGAACGCGAAGGCGTCGGACTCGTAGCTCGTGGGGACTGTCGTCGCCGTGGCACTGAAGGTGATCGGGGCGTCCTCCGACGCCGCCAGCGTGCTGGCCGTCGGATGGACGATGAGGGTCGGCGGGTTCACATTGACGACCACGGTCCCGGTCGAGTAGTCGCCGATCGCGTCGTAAACGGTGAACGACGTGTCGTAGGAGCCGGGCGCCGTGTAGACGTGCGAAAAGGAGACCGAGGTGGAGGAGGAGCAGGCGACATCCGGGGTGGTGCAGCCGCTCGGCGCGCCGATCTGCTGAATGAGGTGGCCGATACCACCGGAAGAATCCGTTTGCCCGTAGAACCAGAGGACGAGGTAGCCGGAGAACGAACCCACCACCGAGGAGATCGGCACGCCGCCGGAGATCGTCGCCGTGACCGTGGCGGACTGGCCGATCGTCGCGGAGACGGTCGATCCTCCCGTGACGACGGGAAGCGAGACGCTCGTGGCCCGGGCATCGGAGACCGACTGGTAGGCGGCGACCGCGAGGAACAGCGTGACGGCGATGCTCAGCGCCGCCCGGAACGCGATCGAGCGGGGTTTCCCTCGACGGGTGGCGGAGGACGGGGGCACGCGGTCCGGTCTCTGCGATGCTCGGGGGGCGCCGTGCGGTCCGCTCAGGAACGGGGGCCAACGGGCCCGCGCGCGATCCGAGCTCCGAGGACCGTGGGCCGTCCGGAGCGCGGGCGCCGGCCGTCGGAGTTCTCGGTGGACCTGGGTCGATCCCGCTGGCGGGCCCCGGGCCCGCCCCAGCCCGGATTGAGGTGAGTCGTCCGCCCATCGCGGAGGCTCTAAGGCGGTCAGCAGGGCGTCCACGCCGATCACGTCCCGGTCGTGGGCCGCCCGTTGGATCGCTCGTACCGTCTCGATCGATCCCGCGCGCGCCGACCGGAGCGGACCCCCTCGGTTGCCCGGGGGCGAGACGGCGGTGATCGCGTTCCTCAGGAGACCGAGGAGCACCTGTTCCCGCAATCGACCGGTCGAGGCCGAGGCGACCTGGACGAGAAGGGTCAGACGGGATCCGGAGAGTCGGATGGGTGCGGCTCGAGGCGGTGGCGTTTGGAGCCCCGAGAGTTCCCTTCGTCGAGCGATCGCGTAGAGGTCCCGCTCTTCGCGTTGGAGGGTCGAGAGGAGCTCGGCGGCCGGTCGGAGGAGGCGAAGGAGTCGTTCGCCGATCTCGAGCAGTTGGGCCGCCCGGTCGGAGGCCCCCTCGGCCACGGCCTCGCGGAAGCCGCGCTCGAGGGTGTCGATCGGGAACCCGAGCTGTTCGGGCAGTTCGGAGCGGATCCGGTCGACGAGGTCACGGTGGCGCTCCGCCAAGGAGCGTTCCGCCGAGACGGTCCAATGGTCGCTCCCATCGACGCTACTCCCGGTCCCGGTCTCCACGGGGAAAAGGGTGCGCCGCGAGATCGATCCCCCGTGGGGGGCGCCTGCGCCCAGGGCTGCCCCCGACGGGGACGATGCGACTACGGTGGGTTCAACGGTCGATGGACGCGCTGGTGGACGACGTGAGCCCGGCATGGCGAGGGGGCCCCACCCGGGAGACCTACAAAAGCTCGCACGAGAAATCGGCCCGTCCGAGGACGGTGACAGCGAAATCTCTCCGATTATCCGCCACTCACTGTGTCGATGCTGAAGTTGAGGGCGCAGAACGCGGACGCGATCATGGGATTGACGAACGAGGGCCGCTCGTCTAGGCGGGCTCGCGCCGCGCGGCCCGACGGGATCCGGACCGCGCCCGGAAGGCAAGCCAGCCTATCGCGGTGACACCGATCGCCAGCGCCGACACCAATCCGAGCACGAGGGTCGGTCCCGTTCCCGAGCCTCCCGAGACCGTCGGACAGGTCGAAGGCGCCGGAGCGATCGTGAGGTTGATCCCGCCCGGGGTCGTGATTCCGCCGGAATCGACCACGAGGAGGCGGACTTCGTATCGCCCCGGGGAAAGATACGTGTGGTTCGGAGCCACCCCCCCTCCTTGCCTCCCATCGCCGAACGACCAGCTGAAATTGTACGGAGCGATCCCTCCGTTGGCCGTCCCCAGCAGGCGGGCCGTCCCATCGTACGGGCCACAGGCCGTCGACGAGCTCTGCTCGAACCCGAGGAGGTGGACGGAGACCGACAGGGGCACGGAGCGCGACCGCGCGACCTCGACGACCAGCGAAGCGGTTCCGACCTGTCCGCTCGCATCGTGAACCCGGAGCTCTACAGAGTAGTTGCCCGGCTGGTCATACGAGAACTCCACGTGGGAAAGGCCCGGGGTCGTCAGGACCTGTAGGAAGTATCTACCTGAGGAATTCCAATAGACGTCGTACTGGGCGGCCCCCCCCTGGATCGAGGCCTGCACGTCCGCCGAGAGCGGGCCCCCGGTCTTCGGGAGAACCGAAGCGTGGACCGAGAGAGGGGCAAAGACACGCTCGACAGTCGTGGCCGCGAACTCGCGACCTTGCGCGTCCTCGAAAAGCAGGACCGTCGTAAACTTCCCCGAGCTCGCGAACGAGTGGGTGGTCGTCGGGGAGGTCGTCAGTCCGCTCGTTCCGTCTCCGAAGAGCCAGGAGAATCGGTAGGGTGGGATACCCCCTCCGATACCAAAGGAGTAGGTGACCGAGAGCGGGGCGACCCCAGAGGATGGGGTTTGTGTCAGGGTTCCCCCGGGCGCATATAGGTTCAGTACCCGCACCGCGAGAGGGGAAAAGCCAAGGTCCACGTACGGACCAAAGTACTGCAAACGGAATCTTACGTCGCTCGTCTGACCCCCGGAGGAGATAGGCAGGCCGGCCGCGTGGCAGATCGGCGTGGCGCACTCAATGAGCGGTAGGTTGCTCGACGGGAGAGCGTTCACTGCGACGTTGAAGTTGGCTTCCCACGATTCTCCCCAGGTCATGCGATTCGCCGAGGGGATCCTGCTCCAGTTCCAGTCTAGGACGACGCTCGTTCCCGCGGAGCGGATGTCGGGGGTGGTCGGGCACGAGGCGTTCTGCCCGCTGGATAGTCGACAGGAAACGGAGAATCCGGGGGTGGTCGTCAAGGTGACGTTCGGGGCCAGGACGACCTGGAACATCGGGTCGGCCGTACCGATGATCAAGGGTCGGTTCGAAAGGAACGAAGTGTTGCCGAGCCCGATGGCGGACAGCGCCGATAGGATTCCAGGAGTCGACGTGTTCGTCGTCCCGGTGAAGTTGAGAGCACCTTGGGTGCTGAGCGGCAGACATTGGGTGCCCCATGGTCCTTGCCAGGTGCCCCCGGTCGCGGTGGCGATGTCGCAACCGGCCTGGACGATAGAAGCGGCGTCTTGTCGGATCTCCGAGCGCACCGTCGCGTTGCCGGTCGACCAGTCCGACGACTACGGGGTGGTCGGGGTGGCATTCAGGATGATGGAGTCGATAGTGCAGTAGCCGCCGGCAGCGCCCAGGCAGGGGGTCGAGGAGAGGGGGACTTTGGCGATCGAGCTATTGTTCGATGGAGACGAGGTCGAGTTGACCCACCGCTCGCACGCAGGCATGGAGTCGTTGGGATTGAACTGATGGGCCGGCTCGCAGGACGGCCCCAACGCACATGAGTTCGAGCCGGTAAATTCGGGAAGACAGAAGCGTTCGGGATACGAGGGATCGAGCGGCGCGCTCACGCCCAGCCAGACGAGGACATGATGCGCCACTGGATCCCAAGGAACGACGGCCCCGGTAAGGGATCCGAATGCCGCCGCGATCACATCGGATTGGAGGGGATTATCGGAGAGATCGGTGTCCCCTTCCGTTAGGTTCCCCCCATAGGGGAACGCCGAGGAGGAAAGATTGACCGCCTGACCGAAGGCCGTCGGTCCGAGAAAGTCGGGGGCCGCGGCCCCGACCAGGAGTCCGTCGCCGTCGGACGTCGTATTAGAGCCAGGGGTACCGATCGTCGCGGCGGCCGCGAAGGAGATGTTCAGGCCAGGATGTGCCGAGACGATCGCTCGAGCGACCGAAGCAGCGTTCTCAACGAAGTAGGTGTAGGCGCTCGACATCTCATGCTGACCCCCCGCGCAAGCTACGGAGCAAGGCCCTGCGCTTGCGTAGTAGCTTCCGTCGAGGAGGAACAGGACCTGTACGGCGCTCCAGTTGGCGGAAGCGCCGAGCGCCGGAGTCTGGACCGATAACGAGAGTCGAGTCCAATTCGCGCCGGCCGGGCAGAGAGTGGAGGCGTACGAACACACCGAGTTCTGTGTTACACTGTCTCCGAGCGTGACGGGGGTTCCCGGGTTCGCGCTATCGACGACTGGAGATGGAACGAGGCCAGCTCGGGCGAAATCGGCCCGAGGGATCGGGCCGTCCACGGTCCCCGTTAGGTTGGCTGAGAGGGCGAGCGAATCGGCCAGGGTTGGACGCTCCCCGATCGTGGAGGAATAGGAGCCGCGATCACCCATCGGTGAGAGGCCCGTCCCGGATCTACCCCCCTGAGCGCCCGACACCGCCCAGAGCGAGGTGACCAGCAGGACCAGGAGAGCGATGATGGGGAGTGTCCGGCTTGAAAACGCCCTGGCCGGGGTCGCGAAGACAAAAAGGGGGCGTCCCGCCGTCACCGAGCTCCCTGGAAGTGAGATGCAGCGGAGAGATTCACGGCGCGATTGAGAGCCCCTCCGGGCCACGGCATGGTCTCCCGGGCCCTCTCGTTGAGCGTCACCGCTGCTCGGGTCGTCAAGAACAGATCTAGACGTTCCCCGAGTTGGACAGGGCTCCGGCAACTCCTTGGATCGATTCGTGCCCAATTGGACACTCCGCCATTGCCGATAAGTTAAGGAATCCTCCGTCGGCGGCCGGTTGATCTTTCCACTGGAACCTGCATGCTTCATTCGGCCCCGGCGACCTCTATGGGATGCAGCGGCATCCCTCGCCTCCGGTGCAACCCGTTCCTTTCGAGCGTGGCCAAGTCGAGGAGGCGCTCACTCGCCTCCTTCCCTCCGAGACCATCGAGCGCTTCGCCCGGGAGACCGGGTTCATCGAGCGCGAGCGGAAGGTCCAGCCGGTCGCCTTCCTCTGGGTCCTCGTCCTCCACTTCGGCACTCGCCTCACCCGTCGCCTCGCCGAGCTGAAGAAGGGCTACGACCAGCGGTTGGGTCTCGCCACGATCACCTACCCCGGTTGGTATCTCCGGTTCACTCCCGAGCTCTCGAAGTTCCTGAAGCGCTGCCTGGAGCACGCGCTGGGCGAGCTCGCCCGCGAGCCAGGGCGCGAACTCGACCCCAAGCTCGCGGCCTTCGAGGACGTGTTCATCAAGGACTCGACGGTGGTCCGTCTCCACGCGAGCCTCGCCACCAAGTGGCCCGCCACCCGGGCTCGGAAGGTCGCGGCGGGTGTGAAGGTTGACACGTTGGTGAGCGTGCGGGCGAACGGTCCGAAGACCCTCGCCATAGTCGGTGAGCGGACCGCCGAGGTGAAGTTGTTGCGAGTTGGTCCCTGGGTGAAGAACCGCATCCTCCTCGCCGACCTCGGGTTCTACTCCCACCGGCTGTTCGTCAAGATCGTCGAGAATGGCGGGTCGTTCGTGAGCCGCGCGAAGGCGAGCGCGGACCCGTTGTTCGTCCGCTCCTATACGGTTCACCGGGGCCGAGCGATCGACCTTGAGGGGAAGCGGCTGAGCGAGGTGCTGCCCCGTCTCGACCGTACTGTCCTCGACGCCGAGGTCGAGCTCTCCTTCAAGCGACGGGTCTACAACGGTCGTCGGACCGGGGAGACCGCTCGATTTCGCCTCGTGGCGGTGTGGGACGACGCGCACCGGGAGTACCACACCTACCTCACGAACATCGGCCCGGAGATCCTAAGCGCGGAGGAGGTGGCGAGCCTCTATCGGGTGCGCTGGGAGATCGAGCTGACGTTCAAGGAGCTGAAGAGCCAGTATGCCCTCGATGCGTTCCGCACGACGAACGCGAACGTTGTCGAGGCGCTGATCTGGGCGGCGCTTCTCACGCTCGTCGCCAGTCGTCGGCTCTACAACCTAGTGCGGACGCGCGCCCCTCCCGAGCTCAAGCCTCGCTACACGCCGATGATGTGGTCGATCGAGTTCCGGGAAGGGGCCAGCGCGACGCTGGGCTGCCTGCTGGCGTACCTCGGCTTCGAGGAGTTTTCGGAGAAGGAGTGGCACGATGTCAACTATCGGCTGACGGTGTGCGCCCTCACCTCGCACATTCGTCGGGCACCGGCGAGAGATCTATGGTCGAGGTGAGAGCCCTTAACTTATGGGCAATGGGAGCCACCGTGTCTGACCGTTCGGAATGGCTCGGAGGATTCCTTGGACGACGTTCCTCAACCCGTCCCGTTCGGCTCGCGTTCTGACCAGCTCGTCGCCGAGCTGATGAATGTGGGATCGAAGTGTCTCATTCTCTCCGACCAGCCGAGAGATCCGGATGTGGTCGGGAATGCCTGCTTCGGAACTCGTTACAACGAGGACCGAGCCGCTCACAGCGCTCCCTCCGGCGGGTAGAGGACTCGCTTCGATCTCGGGTCCCCGATCGGGAGATCGAAGAACGCGGCGAGGAAGACCGACTGTCCCGACGTCGCGATCCCTGCGAGGGAGAATACCTCGGAGACCTCGAACTGGCCGAGTAGACGGAGGATGCCGGCGACGACAACGAGCCCGATCGGGAACGATGCGTAGGCGAGGACGTCGAAGGCGAACAGGTTGACCGAGGAGCGGGTCATGCGGTCGCCGCCTCAGGTCGCTCAACACGATCGAGAAGTCGGCGCAGGGTCTTCCCGAGAGGCTCCTCAGGGATGACCTTCAGTCGTTCGAGCCTGGCGGCAGTCTCCTCATCAGTCCAGACTGCTCTTCGCCGCGACTTCTCTGTGGTCACAGGATATCAGCCGGTATCAGGAAGCATCCGACTATATCAATATTAGGTTGGAACCCTCAGCATTGTGGAGTGCCACTAAAGGTAGGCGCCAAGAGGAAGGCTGTAATGCTGAGACTTCCGGAAGCGCTCGAGGAAGAGATCACTGAAATCGTCAAGGGAACTCGCGAATGGTCCACCCGGCAATCGTTCATCGAACAGGCAATCCGGGAAAAGCTTGAGCGATGGAGACGGGATCACCCGCTGGGCACTCCTCGAAAATCTTAGGGAGTGAAGACTTGCTGCTGAACCCGGGAGAACGAATACTCTTCCAGGACCAAGCACGAAGTGTTGAGGACGGGAAGCCCGGCCTGCTTATTCTAACGAACTTCCGTATCGTCTTTGAAACGAGAGTTGAGAGCAAGATCTTCCCGGGGTTGATGCACTCGCCGGTGCACGATGTCGACATGGAGATCTATCTGCCCTACCTCCTCAACGCGCAGGTGGAACCGCTACCTCTCTCAAGTGCTGTACTCGTGTTGACGACGCAGGGGTCTAGTCGCCGATTCAGGTGCGAATCGGCATTCGGTTGGAGCGAACTGATCTCCAGAGCGCGATCAACAAGTCCGATGTTCGGTGGGAACTTGCCAGTTGCTCCTCCCCTTCAGAGACCCACCGCCCCATCCCACGCCGGACGGAATCTCGGATTCGCGGCACTGATTGTGATCCTGCTGTTCGTGATCGCCGTGGTTGTTCCCGTACCGCACCCCTTCAGTGGGGACATCCAATCCGCGGGCACTCCTATTACCGGATTGTCTGTCAACGCCTCTACCGGAAGTTCGGT
>DASYZN010000150.1:0-10281 GCA_035946105.1 Thermoplasmata archaeon
GAGCTGGTCGGACTCAGTCTCATCATCCCGGCCTGGAACGAGGAGGATCGCCTCGGCCGGACCCTGCGGGAGCATCTCCCGGCCCTCGAGGCACGCGGCGATCCGTTCGAGGTGATCGTGGTGGCCGACGGCCAGGCCGACCGGACGGCCGAGGTCGCGAGCTCGTTCGCCGACCGCGGCGTCCGGGTGTTGAACTTCCCGCGGAAGCTCGGGAAGGGCGGGGCCGTCCTCGCCGGGCTTCGGGAGGCGAAGTTCGACTACGTCGGGTACCTGGACGCCGACGGACCGATCCCCCCGGTCGAGGTCGCCCGCCTCACCGAAGCCCTCGCCGAGTTCGACTGCGTCGTCGCCTCGCGATGGGTCCGAGGCAGCACGATCGTCCGACAGGAGCCCTGGTTCAACCTCCTGGCGGGTCGGGGGTGGAACTTCCTGACGCGCTCGCTCCTCTTCCTCCCCCTGAGGGACACCCAGTGCGGGGCGAAGTTCTTCCGACGCTCGGTCCTGATGCCCGCCCTGCGCGCCGTCGCGCTGACGAACCGCGCCTTCGACGTCGACCTGCTCTACCACCTAAGGAAGCGCGGGAACCACTTCGCGGAGATGGCGGTCACCTGGAAGCACGACCCCGACTCCCGCATGCCGATCGGCCGCGCGGTGCCGGTGATGTTCCTCTCCCTCGTCGGCGTCCGCCTGATGAACCTACCGATCGCCGACCGGGTCCCCCGGCGCTGGGTCCGCTGGTTCCTCGAGCAGTGGGGCAGCTCGTGACGCGCCCCGATCCGTTCCGGCGCTAGATCGCGACGGGCGGCGGGAACGACCGTCCCTGCCTCCAGCGGGTCCGGACCCAGCCGACGCCGCGGACCGTGACATACGTCCCGAAGATCAGGGTCGTGATGAAGAAACTCACGGGGTACGGGAGGTACCACGAGAGGAACAGGCCCGCCCACGTGCCGAGGAGCGCCACGGCGATCGAGATCCCGATGGCCCCGACGGGACGCTTCGAGAGGCGGACCGCGATCGCCGCCGGCGTGACCATCAACGCGAAGATCAGGAGGATGCCGACGACCTGCACGGCGATCGAGACGGCCGCGGCGACCAGGAGCATGAACACGACCCCCAGCCCGAGCATCGGCATCCCCTTCGCCTCGGCGACCTCCTCGTCGAGCGAGGCGAAGAGGAGAGGCCGGTAGACGAGGGCGATCACGCCGAGGACAAGGAGGCTCGCGAGGAAGGTGAGCACCACCGCCCCGGCGCCGATGCCGAGGGGCTCTCCGAACAGGAACGAGTAGGTCTCGTTGCCGAACCCGTGGTAGAGGCTGATGAAGAGGAGGCCGATCCCCAGCATGAAGGCGAGCACGCTGCCGATCTCCACGTCGCGCTGCGAGGCCTTGGGGCCCAGGACGGCGATGCCGCTCCCGGTCACCGTGGTGAACGCGAAGAGGCCGAAGATCGGATTGATCCCGGCGAGCACGGCCCCAGCGCCCCCCGCGAACCCGACATGGGCCATCGCGTGGGCGGCGAACGAGGACCGGCGCAGCACGACGAGATAGCTCACGAGGCCCGCCACGAACGCGATGATCGTGCCGGCCTCGAAGGCATGGACCATGAACGGATACCGGAGCATCTCGTCGAGATCGGCGAGGAGGTTCCAGGAGAACGTCACGCGTCCTCTCCCCCGTGGCGCTCCTCGCCCCCGACGATGACGAGGTTTCCCCGCGAATCCCTGAGCACCTCGATGGGGACCCCGTAGAGCGCGGACAGCCGCGCCGAGGTCAGGACCTCGTCCGGCGCCCCGGTGGCGACCCGGCCGTTCGCGAGGTAGATCACCTTGTCGAGGCAGGGGATCAACGGATTGATGTCGTGGGCGACGAGGAGGCAGGTGACCCCGCGGGTGGTCACGAGGCGATGGACCACCTCGACGAGCTCCCGCGTCCTTCGAAGGTCCAGGCTGGCGAGCGGCTCATCGAGGAGGAGGAGCTCGGGATCCCCTACGAGCGCCTCGGCGAGGAAGATCCGCTGCCGTTCACCGCCGGAAAGGTCGCTCAACGGCTTCTCGGCGAGCTCGAGGGCCCCCACGGCCTCGAGCGCCCGCCAGGCGGCCTCCCGCTCCCGCCGAGGATGGAAAGGGACCCCCCAGCGATGCCCCGAGAACCCGAGGCGGACGAGCTCGAAGGACGCCACATGGGTCTCGTTGTCGATCGTGTGCCGCTGCGGGACGTAGCCGATCCGGGGACTGCCCCTTCGCGGGGGTTCCCCGAACAATCGGAGCGTTCCTTGGCTCGGCCTCTGCAGCCCAAGGAGCAGTCGGAAGAGCGTCGTCTTCCCCGCGCCATTCGGCCCGATGACGGCGACGAACTCGCCGCGGGCGATCTGGAAGTCCGCCTCCCTCCAAACGGGTCGTCCGGACTGGCGGACCTCGAGGCGTTCCCCCGCCACGACGGTCTCCGACCGCGGAGCTCGGGGGGAGCGCGGCCCTTCCAAGGTCACCTCCCGTCAGCCTCCTGCCGAGGAGGAGGCGAGGGCGCTCTCCAAGTCGGACAGCTCGGCGCCCATCCACGTCTCGTACGTCGCGTCGGCGGGCTCGACGGTCTCGGTGATCCCGACCAACGCGACATGGTGGTCGGTCGCGATCTGGGTCATCTGCTCGGTGAGGGTGGTCTGGGTCTGCAGGTTGTAGACGAGCAGGCCGACGCCCCCGCTCGAGAGCTGCTGCTCGAAGGTCGCCACCGAGGCCGCCGAAGGGTCGGTCCCCTCGGCCACCGCGTCCATGAACTCCGGCGGGGAAACGAGGTCGAGCGCCGTGGCATTGGCGAGGTAGACGAAGATGCTCTCCGTCGACGCGACGGCCGCTCCGGCGAAGGCGTGCCGGATCGCCCCGATCTCGCCGTCGAGGCTCGACAGGCGGGTGGAGAGGGCCACGAACTGCTGCTCGAAGTAGGCGGCATCGACGGGGTCCAGCGCGACCAGGTCATCGTGCATCGCCCTGGCGGCGGTCCGGACGTCGTCCGGGTTGTACCAGAAGTGGGGGTTGACCCCGGCCGCTACCCCGAGCAACTCGGCGACGTTGAGGGTGACTTGGGTCGAGCCGGCGTTCGCCGAGAGGAGCTGGGCCGCCCAATCGTCATACCCGGCACCGTTGATCACCACCAGGCGGGCGTCGGCGATGGCCCTCGCCCCCTGGGCCGTACTCTCGATCTCGTGGGGGTCGGCGTTCGGATCGGTGATCAGGCTGAGGACCCGCACGTGCTCCCCGCCGATCTGCGCCACCAGGCTCCCCCAGAAGTTCTCCGCGGCCACCACGGGGACGAGCCGGGGGGAAGCGCTCGGGCGAGGTGCGGGACGCAGGGTCTCGTAGGCGCCCGCCGCGAGCACGGTAGCGGCGACGGCGATCGTGACGGCGAGCTTCCAATCCGCTCTCACGATCGCTCCCGGGCCAGGGTCAATCGGATGAGTCGGCCCGCTCGGAGGAACCGCGTAGGCCATCGCCGAGGTGCAGATCCCGCTCGCTCATGCCGGGGCCCCCCGCTTGGCCGGACAGGGGGGGATCGGTTCCCCATGCGGACAGATGGAAGGGTGCCCTTCGGCATCGCAGAGTCGCTCGACGGTCCGATGGGAAAGGGCGAGATCCACCTCGGAGGCCGCCGCGCAGACGTCGTCCGGGGACATCCCCATCCGACCGAACAGGCTCTCGGCGATCCGATGATGTCGGCGGTACTCGAGGAGCGTTTCCCGACCTTTCGACGTCAATCGGCTCTTGCCCCGGTGGCGCATGACGAGGTGGAGCTGTTCGAGGGGCGTGAGATGGGCGAGGGCCGAAGGCGGAGTGACCCGCAGGGATCGGGCGATGGCGTTCAGCGAGGCGGGGCCGCCGGACCCCTCGAGCGCTAGGACGGCTTGGAGCGCCTCGACCTGCCGGCGGGTGAGCTTGCGGAGAACTTCCACGGAGGAAGGATTCGCTATCCCATATTTATGGGCTACTCAAAATATTAGTCTATATGAAATAATGCTCCGCAAGGCTCCGGGTCCGATGGGTGGTTCGTCGCCGGACCCTCTTGAGGGGGGCCTAGGTCGGTCCTCCCGTCAGGTGGGACAGGACGCGCAGCAGCGACCCGCCGTGGAACAGCACGCGCAGCATCGACAGCAGGCTTCACATTCGCAGCAGGCGCAACCAGGGCTCTCGGGGGGCATGGGCCCCCTGAGAGCGGGGATGGCCATGGAGATTTCGCTCCCCGAGGACCGCCCGATACCGCGCCCATTCCCCTTCGGGCGGCGACCGATCGCGCCGAACTGGACGCCTCGAGCGGGCGGTGGTCCCTCGGTCTGACGACTTAACTATCGATGCGTCCTAGGACCCCTGGAGGGTCCCAGAGTGTCGATCCTCGCCCGGCCGGGCCGCTCCGACGACCGAAAACTCGGCGTCGGTCGGAAGTGGACCTCGCGACGGAGCGCCCGCAGCCGCGTCGGCCGCGGGGAAACCTGGTTTCCGCTCGGCGCGGTCGGAGGATACGTGATCGTCCTCGCGCTGCTGCTGCCCGGTTCCGTGCCCAACTCCCATCCGTTCGGAACCTGGGATCCTCTGGGCGCGACCGGCCCGATGAAGATCGCCGGGACCGCCTCGGTCGGCTCGGCACGGCTCCCCGCCCTCCGGCCCCCGAATGCTTCCCTTCCCCCCTTCGCCAGCCTCAATGCCCCGGTCTCAGAGAGCACGGTGTTCCTTCGGAACGGCACCAGGGCCACGGGGTTGGTCCCGGGGGCCAACTGTCCGAGTCCGGGCCAACTGTCGCTCGTCGGATCGCGCCTCTACGTGGCGTGCGGGCATGGATACGGGGAGCTCGACGGGCTTGATCCCTCCTCGTTCGCCGTGCTGGAGAGCTTCGCCCCCGCGCTCATGTTCAATCCCGCGTTCGGCTATGATCCCGCCACCAACTGTCTCTACATTAGCGCGCTCAACTCCACCGGAGGACTGCCGCGTGGGCAGATCGATATCCTCAATCTGACGACCGGCCTCTCCGCCGGGCAGTTCCCGAGCGATCCGACCCCCCACTCGTTCACGTTCGACCCGGCGAACGGTCTCTTCTACGTGGTGGCCTCCGAGATCGGCTACCTCGACATCGTCGATCCGATCTCGAGGTCGGTCAGCCACGTCACCGTGGGGGCGATCGGTACGCCTGAGGTGGACTCGGCCACGGGAAACCTCATCCTGCCGGACGCGGCCGCGTCGACGATCCGGGTCTTCTCGCCTTCGGTCGGTGCCGTCACGGCCACCATGACGGTCGGATTGAACCCCTCCGCCGTTCTGTACGATCCCTCGGTGGGGCGTCTCTATGTCGCCAACACCGGCGGCTCGAACCTCACCGTGCTCAACGCGACGACCTTGCAAGCCATCGCCTCGATCCCGGTCGGACAGGGTCCGAACCGGTTCGCCTACGATCCGGCGAACGGTTCGTTCCTCGTGACGAACTCGGGGAGCCGGAACGTCTCGATCATCAACGACACGACCGACCGGGTGGTCGCGAACGTGGCCACGGGCCAAGGCGCGCCGGATGGAGCGGTCTTCGCCCCCTCTTCACCCCGGTTCATCGTGGCGGACTCGGTCGGCGAGAATCTCTCGGTGATCGATGCCCGGACCCACCGGCTGATCGGATCGACCCGGCTCGGCGCCCAGCCCGGTGCGCTGCTCGCCGACAGTCCGAAGCAGCGCTGGCTCGTGGCCGACCTGATCCGGCCCGAGGTCTCGGTCTACAACGCCTCGACCCAAGGGCTCGTGGACTCGATCCCTCTCAACCAGACGGCGGTCGGGATGGCCCTCGATCCGCGATCCGGGACCGTCCTGGTCGCGGAGAGCACCGACGCCGAGGTGATCGATGCCTCCCTCCAGAGGGTGACGTCCCGGATCGCTCTCCTCGGCAGCCCCCGGGCCGTCGCCTACGACCTGTTCGACGACGCGTTCTTCCTGATCGACCAGGGCGCGCGAGGGAACGTGACCCTGATCAACGCCTCGACCCTATCGATCACGGCTCGAATCCCGGTCGGCGCCTATCCCTACTCCATCTCGTTCGATCCGTTCGCGGATCGGGTCCTCGTCGGCACCCTCGAGGGGTTGAACGTCACCTCGTCCCCCGCGCTCGATGTGATCGACCCGGTGCACCGGACCCTCTCGTCGGAGATCCGCCTGGCCAACTACCCGTACTCCTCCCTGGCGGACCTTGCGGACGATCGCGTGTATGTGACCGATGGAGGAGACCTGCTCGCCCTCAATGCGACCACGCTCTCCCCCGCGGGGAGCGTGAGCGTACCAAATTTTACCCCGGTCTGCCTCGCCTATTCGAGCGTCACGACCGACCTGTTCGCCTCGAACGGGGGGAGCGTGATCCGAAGCTTCCCGTCCGTTCCCCCGGGGGTCTCCTACTCCTTGGAGGCGGGGGCCGAGGGAACCGTGTTCCAATCGTTCGCCGTGGACCCGTCCCGAAACACGATCCTCACTAGCGATGTGGGGAACGGCACGCTCGATCTCCTGACGATCGGACCGGTCCTCGGTCCCGTGCAGAGCAGCCCGAACCCCGCGATCGTTGGGACGCTCGTGGTGCTCTCCGCCTCGGTGCTCGTCGGGGTGCCCCCCTACGGATACGGCTTCTTCGGATTCCCGATCCAGCTGACGAACTGCAGCGTCCAGTTCCTCCCCGTTCGCATGGCGTGCACGGCCTCGACCCCGGGAACCTACCCGATCAACATCTCGGTCCAGGACGCCTCGGGGTTGACGGCCGAGGTCAATGGGAGCCTCACCGTACTCCCGCAGCCGACGCTTCCCGTTCTTTTCGAGGAAACCGGGCTTCCCAGTCAGACCCGCTGGTCGGTGACGCTCGCGGGCCGCTCGAACGCCTCGACCTCCTCCTCGATCGGGTTCCGGGTGGATGGCGGGACGGATCCTGGTTTCGAGATCGGCCCGGTCCCAGGGTTCACGGCCTCCCCCGCGTTCGGCTCCGTCAGCGTCCAGACCCAGGCGGTCACCGTCGGGATCGTCTTCAGCGTGAACCGATCCCCGCCCACCCCAGGTCCGCCGAACGTTGCGCTCACCTTCACCCCGAATCCCGTCGAGGTGGGAGCGTCGGTGGAGGTCGTCGCCACGGTGGTCGGCGGCATCTCGCCGATCGAATTCCAGTACTACAACCTCCCGACCGGGTGTGCGACGGCGAACACCAGTCAATTCACCTGCCGGCCGACGGCTGCGGTGACCGCCCGCGTGCAGGTCGTGGTCACCGATGCCGTTGGACAAGGGATGGGGAACGCCACGCTGACGGTCACGGCCGGGAACGGCCCGCTTCCGGGCGGGCAGGGCCACCCCCCCACGACCCCCACTTGGGAGTGGATCCTGGGGATCGCCCTCGCCTCCATCGCCGGGCTGGGGGGTATCGGCCTTGCCCTCATCCGCCGACGCCGACGCCGCTCGTCCGCGGCTCAACCCCGGGGTTCCGTCTGAGCGCCCGTCGAGTGGGGCGGATCGGACCCCTTCGGTCGGTCCCCCTCCCCGGCGACCGCCGAGGCTCGAGTCCGATGGGGTCGGGGTGAAGCCGATGGCGTTGGGAACCGACCGACCCTTCCTCGCCGCCCTGAACCTCGAGGAGGCCGTCTCGGAGGATCCCGTCCGCTATCGGGCCTGGCACCTGGAACGGATCCGTCGGACGGCCCGCCTCGTCGAGCGCTGGGCCCCGCCCTCGAGCGGGGTGCTCGACGTCGGCGCGAGCCCCCTCACGGTGGATTTCGCCGAAGCGATCGCGGGCCACCCGATGACCGTCCTCGACCCGGGACCCGGGTGGGAGTCGGAGCTCGCCCGGCACCGGATCGCCTTTCTGAGGGGCTCGCTCTCCCGGATCGACCTGCCGTCCAACGCGGGGCCGTTCGGCGCCGTCGTGGTCGCGGAGGTCTTCGAGCACCTGGTGGAGTGCCCCGCCCACCTCGTCCCGCGACTGATCGCGCTCCTTCAGCCCGGGGGGGTGCTCATCGTGACCACCCCGAACCAGGCGCGATGGCTCAATCGGCTGCGTCTCTTGCTCGGGGTCAACATCCAGGAGCGGCCGGAGACGCTCTTCCACAAGCAGTGGATGGGGTTCGGTCACGTGCGCGAGTACACCCTGGGCGAGTTCGAGTCGGAGTTCCGCCTGCCGGGCCTCGAAACGCTCGACATCGGGGGTTGGAGCCCCCATCCCATGCCGAAGTTCGACGGCCTCCGTCGGGCGCTCGATCGATGGGGCCCGGCCGGCCTCGACCAGGTGCTGTTCGGAGTGTTCCGTAAGGGCTGACGCGCGCCCTTTCCCGACCCCGGTCGACGTGGGAATCGTTCGGTCGCCCCGGGGGCCGGGACCGTCGTCGACCGGGGGCGGCCCGGAGGCCGAGCGTCGGAGCTAGCGCCTTCGGTTGCTAGAAATACCTACCCTCCCATGGCGGTCCACGGACCACGTGGGGTCGGCGCTTCGCATTCGGCGGATCCCGGCCGCGGGAGGGAATCCCTTGGGGGACCCCGTCGGCCGTCGACGCCTCGGGGCCCGGGCGCCGGCGGGCCGATCGTCGATGGCCCTCGGGCTGGCGCTGATGCTCGCCGCGACCCTCTTGGCGACGCCGTGGGCCTTCTCGACGCTCGTTGGGGAGGGAGGGGTTCCGGGGACGGCATTGACCGGCCCTCGGAGTTCGTCCGCGGCTTCCCCGGCCGCCCCCCTGACCCCACCCGGTTCCCCGACGTCGGGGTTCGCGGACGCGCCAGGCGTGTTGGCCCACCCGTCGGTCACGGGCGTGAGCGTGAGTCCCTCCCCGGCGGCGGTCGACTCGGGTCAGACGCTCACGCTGACCGCGGTGGCCACGGGGGCCTCCGGCCCGGTCTCCTACCAGTGGTATTCCGGGGGTTCCGCTCCTTGCAACAGCAATTCGGCGATCTCGGGGGCGAACACGTCGACCCTCATGACCACCCCGATCAGCGCCCCCTCATCGTACTGCGTGGTCGCGATGGACTCCTCCGGGGTCGCCGCCTCCTCCCCTCTCGACACCGTATCGGTGAGCCCTTCGCTCGGGACCCCAACGTTGAGCCCATCGAGTCCCTCCGTCGACCGGGGCCAGTCCGTCTCCTTCACGGCCGCCTGGACGGGGGGAACCCCCGGGTTCGCGGCCACGCTCTTTTCCGTATCGGGATCTCCCGCGGCGTGTTCGAACCTCGTGCAGTCCATGACGACGCCCGCCGGCGGACCCAGAACGGCGACGTTCGCCCCGGTCGCCCCTCCCATCAACACCTCCTATTGCGTCCTCGTCTCGGACAGCTCGGTGGGCGATCCCCCCGCGTTCTCCTCCTCGCCGATCGATCCGTTGACCGTGGGACCGGCCCCAACGATCTCGACGCCGACCTCCAGCCCGAGAAGCTCGACGGACGTCGGGGAGGCCATCTCCTTCTCGACCACGGTGTCGGGCGGCCTAGCGCCGGTAAGCGTCTCCTGGGGGGGACTCCCCCCGGGCTGCGCGAGCGTGGACTCGCTCTCGCTGTTCTGCGCCTATCCGACCACACCCGGAAGCTACTCGATCCAGGCGATCGTGACCGATTCGAACCGGGCCGTGGCGGTCTCCGCCCCCCTGTCCTTCTCGGTCTTTTCCTCGCCCGGCGTCGGCGTCCCCTCATTCTCCCCCGCGACGATCGATCGGCACCAGACCACCGTCGCGGCGGTCGGGGCCAGCGGGGGCTCCGGGAACCTCACGTTCGCGTGGGAGGGCCTCCCGACCGGGTGCACCGGGACGACACCGACGTTCAACTGCACGCCGGCGATCTCGGGGACCTTCCCGGTCTCGGTCGTGGTCACGGACCCCAACGGGGTCTCGGTCACGTCATCGACGACCGATCTCGTCGTCAATGCCCCGATCACGGTCTACGTCGCCGATCCCGGGGATCCTTCCGGTTCCAGCGAGGCCTTCGCCGCGGTCTCTTCGGGCGGGACCGCTCCCGTGACGATCGCCTGGGCGTTCGGCGACGGCACCGGGGCCTCGGGAGCCACGACCTCGCATGACTACGGTCATGGGGGCACCTTCACGGTCTCGCTCTGGGCCAACGACTCCCTCGGAGGCTCGTCCAACCAGTCCTGGGTCGTTCGGATCGCCCCACCGACCTCGGCGACGTCGCTCCTCGGGCTTCCGATCGCGAGCCTCCCCTTGGTGATCGGGCTCATCGCGCTCGGTCAGGTGCTCGGCCTCGTCGCGATCCAGGTCGTAAACAGGCAGGCGACGCCGGGCCGAGCGAATCTCGGTCGGCTCACG
>DASYZN010000151.1:0-2082 GCA_035946105.1 Thermoplasmata archaeon
CTCGCCGCCGGGATCAATCTGCCGGCCCGGCGGGTCATCGTCCGGGACCTGACCCGATACGACGACCGGGTCGGCATGCAGACCCCGATCCCGACCCTCGAGGTCCAGCAGATGTGCGGACGGGCGGGTCGGCCCGGCCTCGACCCGTCGGGGGAGGCCGTCCTGCTGGCCCGCAGCGACGAACAGGTCGAGACCTACCTCGACGAGTACCTCTCCGCCCCGCCGGAGGACGTCCGCTCCCAGCTCGGGAGCGAGCCCGCCCTTCGGACCCACCTGTTGGCCCTCGTCGCGAGCGGGGCGGTCTCGAACGAGCGGGAGCTCGAACGGTTCTTCGAGGCGACGTTCTACGGCCACACCCGTCCCGTCGTCGAGCTCGACGCCACCGTCCGAACGGTCCGCTCCTTCCTGGAGGCCCACGGGTTCCTCGAACGGGAAGAGCGGCTGCGGGCGACCCCGTTCGGCGCCCTGACCTCGGAGCTCTACCTGGATCCCCTGAGCGCGGTCGTGCTCCGCCAGGCGGTCGAGAAGGCGCCGATCGGAGTCGGGGAGTTCGCCCTCCTGAGCGCGGTGGCCGCGACCCCGGACCTCCCTCCCCTGTTCCTTCGGCGGGGCGAGGAGCGGGAGCTCCTCGACCGGTTCGTCGAGGAGGAACCCGAGCTCCTGGTGAAGCCGGAGGAGGAGCCGTTGCGGATCGACCTCGACGGCTTCCTCTCGACGCTCAAGACGGCCTCCGTGCTCGAGGCGTGGGTCCGCGAGACCCCGATCGTCGAGCTCACCGATCGCTTCGGCATCGGGGCCGGGGACCTCAAGGCGAAGGTCGAGGACGCGGAATGGCTCCTGTTCGGCGCGCTGCGGATCGCCCAGCGCTTCCAGCGCCGGTCCGCCCGCGCCCTCGATGCCCTCTCCCTGAGGGTCCGCTACGGCGTGCGGGAGGAGCTCCTCGACCTCGTCCGCCTCCGGGGGATCGGCCGGGTCCGTGGGAGGGCGCTCCACGCCGCCGGCCTCACCGACCGGGAGGCCGTCCGCGCCGCCAGTCCCGGCGCCCTCGAACGCGTCCTGAGGTCGCCCGCCTTAGTCGAAAGCGTGCGGGTGCAGGTCGGGGCGGCCCCCCCGATCGGACGCCGTCGGGAGGCTCGAACTACGCCGAGCCGACCGACCCCTTCCGCCCCGGCCGTCACGCCGGCGCGATCGGCCCCGCGGTCTCGACGGCTCGAGGATTATCCGGCAGAGCCGTGATCATCTCGGACGGCCCGATCGGTCGGACCAGCTCGAGCGACGATCGGGTGCCCCCGTTCCCCCCGGTGCGCACGGAGCGCCGGACGATCCCCGCCGCCTCGAGGCGCACGATCCGCCGCCAGAGGGTGGTGGTCGGGAGCGGACGCAGGCCCGCCTCCTGGGCGAACTTCGCCTCCCAGGCCCTCAACTGGCGGAGCTCCGCGGGACCCCGCTCGGTCGCCTTCCGGAGGGCGAGGAGCAGCCGGGGCTCGACGAGCGCGGCGGAGCGGGCCGACGGCGGTCGGTACGGCGACCCCGGACGCAGCCGCTCGGGGCCGAGGATCGCCTGGCGAAGGAGGTCGATCGCCTTCGGAAGGCCGAGCCCGCCATCGATCGCGCGATCGACGATCCGTTCGACCGTTCCGGGCGGCGCCTCCCGACCGAGGGCCCGGCGGGCGCGGTCGCCGACGATCTCCCGGATCTCCCGATCGGTGTACGGCGGGAGCAGGACGGTGCGTTCGATGGGAGCGCCGGCCCGATCGGCGCGCTGCCAGCAATAGGACGGCTCCGAGCGGCCGGCGAGCAACAGCCAGACCCTCGGGGGATCGTCGATCCCCTCCGGGAGGAAGCGGATCGGCGATCGGAGGGCCCGGACGACGGGTCCGATGTCCGGCACGTCCGGGCCGAGATCGTCGAGGACGACGACCGCCGGACGTCGGGAACGTTCGAGACGCCGCAAGAAGCCCGCGAGGATCTCGACGATCGGGAAGCCGCGCCCCTCGAACTCGGGATCCAGGGATCGGACGAGCTCCGAAGCGACGTCGACCGTTCCGTGCGACCAACGGACCCGGACCGGGGCGAACACCG
>DASYZN010000152.1:0-12143 GCA_035946105.1 Thermoplasmata archaeon
GAGGATGACCGAGGTGACAAAGAGCACCGTGACGGCGAACAGGGCGGTCCGGTCGCGTTCGGCCCGCGCGAGACAGGTGATCCCCAGGACGACGAGAGCGAAGAACGGGATCCCGAAATCCTGCTGGGTCGGCAACCCGAACTCGATGGAGGGGACCGCGAGGTAGAGGAACGTCCCGAGCAGGGCGTATCGGGGGCCGAAGAGCTGAAGCCCGATCCCATAGACCGCCGTCGGGATCACCAGGAACCGGAAGGCGGGGTACGCCCAGTCGTACGTCGTGAGGATGGGCAGCCCGGTGAACGAGGCGAACTCGGCGTTGTAGATCGCCCCGGCCGGGAAGTAGCTGTAGGTGACGGCCTGGCCGGCGACGTCGAGCGCCGGGACCCAGCGGCCCGTCGTCAGGATCGCCTGGGCGAAGGAGAAATTGAAGATCGGGTCGCGCGAATACGGGATCCCGTACGGGCTGAAGAGCGGGTAGAGGAACACGATGAGCAGGACCGGCAGCGGGAGCCAGGCGAGCGGGACCCGTCGGACGAGGGAGAGGAGCAGCGGGGAGGCCGCCATCCCGAGCGACAACACGTAGAGGTCCCGGGTCGCCACCCCGTGCCAGTAGGCCCCGACCCCTTCGAACTTGTACACGTAGAGCAGCGCGGCGATACCCAGGAACCCGAGCAGGCTGACCGCGAGGGCGGCCAGCGTGAGCCGGGCGTGTGATGCGGGGGCCGCGGGGGGCTCCTCGGCGGGACGGTCCGTCACATCGATCCGGCCCCGATCGCCGTGGGCCCAGGCGGGGGGCCGGCGCCCCCCGACCGGGGGGGGCGGGGTCGGAGAGATCGATGCGGAGGACCTCGTGGAGGGGTCTGGGCCCGCAAGCGCCCGGTCCGGAGGGGACGGAGGAGGGCGGGTGAAGGCGCGGCGGATCGTCGTAGACCAGAAGCGGACGACGGGGGATCCCGCCGGACCCGACCCCGGAGCGGCCGGCGGGGGCGCGCGATCCGGAACCCATCGTCCCGTCCGGGGAGCCGGTTCGGTCGCCGCGGGACCCTCCAGGGCGCCTTCGCCTCGGCGAATCCCCCACCCCGCCGGCGACCCCATGGAGGCTCAGGAGGCGTTCGAAGAGAAGGTGAACAGGCTCGCCATCGCCGGGAAGTCGCTGCTCCCATCGTAGCCCCCGTCGCTCGAAAGTCCGAACAGCCACTCGATCGTGGACTCGAGATTGTAGAAGGTCGCATCGTTCGGATCGAGGGTCCGCAGGGAGTACGGACTCACCACCGACAGGTAGACCCGTCCCCCGCAGACGGTAAGCGCTTTCCCGGTCGTTTGGAGGCAGTTCGGCGTCACCACGGGACCGGCGAACCCGGCTCGGCTGGTCCCCTCGTCGTAGACGACGAAGAACGCCGTATGCGCGACGAGGGCCTGGGTCCCGGCGGAGGACGAGTTGAGGATCGGGGAGAGGAAGTCGTTGAGCCAATGGTCGCAGACGATCAGGGACGAGTTGTCGCAGTCGTCCCAGGCGTTGGGGACGTAGAACGAGACCGTCGGGAGGGTGCCGTTCCGCACGCTCGCATTGAAGCCCTGGCTGGGGCGGACATGGGAGGCGCATCGGCTGGGGTTCTCGATGATGTCGTCGTAGGAGAGGAACGGGTTATGCCAGGCGAGGTAGAGGCCCGTCGAGAACGGATAGCACGGGGAAGGCATCGACTCGAAGTACCCCGCCCAGGAGAGCCCGCCCTGCTCCACGACGTCGGGAAGGTCGGTCACATTGATCGCGGCGCTGACGTTCGAGCCGCAGAACTCCGCCCTCCCGCTCGTCATGGCGAGATAGTTGGGGGGCGATCCGTGGCAGAGGGCGAAGTACGCCGTGGCGTTGCCGTACTGGCCCTGGAGGTAGCGCTCGTACGGGCCGAGGGCCCAGACGTCGTTGACCTCCCGGTTCTCCAGGACCACGACGACCACGTGTTGGATCTTCCAGGACGAGCTGCCGGTCGGGCCGGACGGCGTCCCGGAGCTTCCCGGGGCGCCCGGGCGGTCGGGGTGCCCCGGCAGGTGGCCGAAAATCGCGATCCCCACGGCGGCCCAGAGGATGAGGTCGACGACGATGACGACGTAGAAGAGCTGGAGGCGACGTCGACTCACCCAGGGACGATCGGAGGGCCTCGGGGCCCTTGGGGACGTCGGGTCGGATCCCCAGCTTCCCCGGCGGCGCTCCCCCGCGCTCCACGGGTCCGGGGGCCTCTGGCGGGCCGCCAGCGTCGGCAGGGTCCAATCCGGGGCCATCACCCAAGGGGACGCGGACGCGGTAGACTAGTCTTCGGATGGCTCTCGTTAGGACGTAACCGACCGCTTACGTTCCTCTCCCGAGCGCGCCCGGTCGGAATGCCAGCGCCACTGGTCCTCGAGCCCCTCCCGCAACGACACCTGGGGCCGAAACCCCAGGTCCATCGCGGCACGCCGGGTGTCCGCCCACGTGGAGGGAGGGTCGCCCACCGGCAAAGGCTTCCTCCCCAGGTTCAGCTCGATGCCGCTGACCTCCCGGATCCGGCGGAGCGATTCGGAGAGCGTCGCCGGGGAGCCTCCCCCCAGGTTGTAGACCTCCCCGGGAGCCGCGGGGTCCGCCGCGGCGGCGAGGCCGCGCACGATGTCGGAGACGTGGGTGAAATCCCTTTTCTGGCTGCCGTCCCCGAACACGACGATCGGTCGGCGTCGGAGGGCGGCCTCGAAGAAGCGATGGAAGGCCATGTCGGGCCTCTGACGGCTGCCGAACACGGTGAAGAACCGGAGGGAGACGGCGGGAAGCCCATAGGCGGCGCGATAGACTCGGACGAGATGCTCGGCCGCCAGCTTCGTCACGCCGTAGGGGGAGATTGGACGGGGCAGGGTGGTCTCGGGCAGGGGCCGTTCGGGCTGGGCCCCGTAGACGGAGGACGAGCTCGCGTAGACGAAGCGGGCGGGACGGACCCGCCGCGCCATCTCGAGCAGGTGTTGCGTGACCCGGATGTTGTTCCGAACGTATCGGTCGAAGGGACGTCCCCAGCTCGGGCGGACCCCCGGCTGACCGGCGAGATGGAAGATCGTGGTGCCCGGTCGGACCAACGGACGGAGGTCCACGTGGAGCAGGTCCCGACGAAGCAATGTGAACGACCGGTGATTCCTCACGCGCTCCAAGTTCGACCGCTTCATCGCCGCCGGGTAGTAGGCGTCGAAGTCATCGATGCCGACGACCCGGGTTCCTCGGTCGAGCAGGTGCTCCACGAGATGGCTTCCGATGAAGCCGGCGGCTCCGGTCACGACGGCGCGAGGCTGAATGACCGACGACGAAGAGTGGACTTTTAATCCTTCGCTATCACACTGAACAGGATGACCGGGTCCGTCGACCGGGAGCGGCGGTCCCGGGGACGAGCCGATGGGTAGGCCGATCCGGGTCCTCTTCGCGATCGCCCATCTGGACAAGGGCGGCGGACAGGCCGTCCAGTCCGCCCAGCTCTTCGAGCGACTGGCTCCCGAGGTCGATGGGACGCTCCTGTGCCTGCGCACCGACTCCGAGTCGGGGGTGTCGATCGAGCGGGATCGGATCGCGGTGGTCGGCCGCCTTCGGTTCCCCGGCGGTGTCCTCGACCTGGCCCGAGCGATCCGGTCCCGGGTCGGCGAGTTCGACCTGGTCCATGCCTTCGACCCCTACTACGCCCTGCCGGCCGCCAAACTCGCCCGGGCCCATCCGATCGTCGTCCGGCTGGGGGCCCATCCGACGCAGGACCTCGCGAGCCGGTACGGGTTCGGGGGCCGCGCGTTCCTGGGCCTCGTTAACCCGTGGCTGTACTCCGGAACCACCGTGGTGGTCAACGCCCGCCACCTGCTGGGGGCCCTCCCCGGTCGGTCCCCGCTCTTGATCCCGAACGGAGTCGACCTGCGGAGGTTCCCGGCCGTCGCCCGTCGAGCGGAAGCGCGGCGTGAGCTCAATCTGCCCGAGGACGTCCCGATGATCGGCTTTACTGGGAAGATCATCCCGAGGAAGGGCATCGAGGACCTCTACGGGCTCCTCCGGGAGGTTCCGGATCTCCATCTGCTGCTCGTCGGCAACGATGCCGAGCCGTACTACGGGGACGGCTACCACCGCGACCTTCGACGGGCGTTCTCGGAGGTGCTCCCGAGGGTCCACCACGTCGGCGAGGTCCGGCCCGAACGGATCCCCCGGCACCTTGAGGCGATGGATCTCTTCGTGTTCCCGTCGCGCCTCGAGGGGATGCCGAACTCGGTCCTCGAGGCGATGGCCTGCGGCCTCCCCGTCCTGGCGCGGGACACCCCCGCGCACCGGGAGATCCTTCCCCCCGAGGTCGGTCGGCTCTACGGGAACCTGACCGAGCTCGTCGACGCGGTCCGATCGCTCCGATCCGACCCCAGCGGAACCTCCGCGATGGGAGCGAGGGCGCGCCTCCGCATCGACCAGCGATTCAGCTTCGAGGGAGCGGTCGCATCGTACCTCTCGCTCTACCGGAGTCTCGCGTAGGCCCGGGACCCCACCGGCCTCCGGGGCGTCGTTGGGAGGAGCGACCCCCGCCCGGGAGCGCCGGAGCCCGTGGGAGGGGCCGGGAACCCAACGGATCGGGTCGCGCTCCTCGGCTCCCCCGATGGGTCGGCGCCGGCGAGAGGCCCTGCCGGAGGCTGAGGCCATGGGCGGGTGCGCCGAGGTCGGTGCCCTCCGGTCTCGACGAACCATCGCGGTGGTCATCGATCGCCGCCCCGCCTTCGCCTGTGAAGAGGATCGGACCGAGTGGAGCGGCCAGCGGGGTTCGACAACGGCCACGCGTTCGCTCCAGCGCCCGATCGTTCGGGACCGTCGCCCCCATCCCTCCCCGGGGGATCCCGCCGTCGACGAACTCGAATCCCCCGAACGTTGGCAAACCCTTTTCAGGGCGAGGCACCCCGTCGTTCCTGGGAGGCATGCTCGTGCCAACGGCTCGCGATTGGAAGGGCATGCGGGAACAGATCCGCCGACAACTGGTCCGCCAGACCGGGGCCGACCTTCCCGAATGGAACGCCCGCATCCGCGCGTCCGGCCCCGACAATCCCGAGGGACTCCGGGCTTGGCTCACGAAACGCGGAGTGACCGGCTACCCGAGGATGCTCCTCGGATACGAGCGATTCGGGTACCCAGAGTTCATGCTCGCCTCCGCGAAGCAACTGATTGACGGGCAGTATGAAGGGAAGCCGGTGGCCCATGCCCTCTACGAGGCGGCGATCCGCAAGGTCTCGGCGCTCGGCAAGGTCGAGGTCCAGGCCCGGAAGACCTACGTGAGCCTCTTGGGGCCCCGTCGGACCTTTGCGCGCCTTCAGGTCGTCGGCCGGGACACGGTCGCGATGGCGCTGCGGCTCGACGCTCCCCCCGGGGGCCGGCTCGATCCCTCCAAAGTCCACGATTCCATGCCCGTCCAGATTACGTTGAGGGCCCCGCGGGACCTCGATGCTGAGGCGCTCCGATGGGTGCGCCAGGCGCTCGACGAGGCCAGCTAGGCCGAGCGACCCCCCCCCTAATGGATTCGGCCTCCCTCCGATACGGCGGACCGGATCGGAACGGTCCGAGCCTCGTCCGGGTCCGGAACAACGTTCATAACTCGGCCCGGGCGTCCTCGCCGGGCCGGGAGGGAGCTTGGCGGACCCCACGTACCTCCTGCTCGTCTTCACCCTCGTCCTCGACTTCGTCTTCTCGCTGTGGAACGCCTACGCCTCGGGCCTCAGCTGGTCCCTCGTCCGGAACCTCCCGGGGCAGCGGTTCGCGAAGGTGTCGGCCATCGCCGGGGTCGGCCTCGCCTTCGCCGGCATCTCCTACGTCCTCACTCTGGTCCTCTCGTATCTCGCCGTCGTCGTCGGAGCCCTCTCCCTCGGCGAGTTCCTCTTCCTCGCCTCGTTCGATTTCCTCGTGTTCGGGGCGATGATCATCGGCTTCGGGCTTGTCGTCACTGCCCAGTCCGTCGCCATCGCGTATCGACAACGGAACTTCGGGTCCATCGCCGTCGCCGCCTGGAACGTCTTCTCGGAGATCTGGGACATCAGCATCTATGCCGAGGGGTTCCGAGACGCCGCGGGAGCGGTCTCGAGCGACCGGGAACGGGTCAACGTCTACGCCCTCGTGGCGGTCGCCGTCGGGATCGCGTTCCTGATCACGTTCGTCGCTTTCCGACACGGCGCCCGCCGTGGGGAGGCCGCTATCGAGGCGAGTCCTCGACAGGCCGAGGCGGACGCCGCGACCCCGCCGGGCGGTCCGCCAGCGCACGCCCATCACATCCCGCCCCGCGTGGTCTACGCGGGGATCGCCGTGGTGGTGGCGATCGTCGTGGTGCTCGCGATCTTCGTCTTCACGACCCCCGCGCCCAAGGTCCACGTGAACGAGATCGACGTCTGGGCCCCCGACAATGTCTGCGGATTGGGTGCCCATCCGGTCTCGTACGCGGGCTTCGAGGATGCCCCCGGTGGCATCGATGCCTTCCGGCTCCAGCTGCCGAATTTCAACTCCACAGCCTGCCTACTCCATGGGGTCACGACGAACACGAGTGGGTTCTCCCTCTCGAATGTCGAGGTCCCGGTCTCCGTCGGTGGCGCGCAGAACGGCACCCTGCATCTCACGGTCACGGTGCCGGGAAATGCCTATCGAGGCGTGTTGAACCTGGTCTACGCGTAGTCCCGTCCCTCCTTCCGAGGCGTTCGCGACCGTTCCGACGATCTCGACGGCGCGGGGTCCCCCACCGGGGAAGGGCCGTTTCGTCCGCGGGGCCGCCGGGCCTTCCGAGACGGCCGGAGGCCCTCAGCGGAACGACGTTCGATCGGGGACCAGCGGAGGGCGCTACGCCCCCCCGAATCGGCGAGCCTCTACGAACGAGGCGTCGATTGGAGCGCACGTGCCTGGCTCAGGACGTAGGACTTGAGCTCCTGGGCCTCGGCCTCCCGGATCGCGGGGATCCAAACGACCCCCGGGGCCGCCCGTCGGTAGCGCCCCGACCCCACCATGGCGGAGGTGGCCCCGATCGGGAGGAGATAGACCCAGGTGACCCCGGCCGACTTCGCGTTCCGACCGGCCTCGAAGACCACGTCGCTGATGTTGTCGAGCGGCATGCTGGCGGACGATTCGTCCTTCCCGAAGTTCTCGACCAGCACCCGTCGGTTGGTCACGAGGACGACGGTCGGGGCCGTCTTTCCGACGCGGAGCGAGAAGTAGAATCCCATCCCGGCGAAGAGGGCGATGAGGACCCCGAACAAGGCGAGGCCAAAGGCCGCCTTCGGACCGCCCTGGACCGCGATGAGGACCATGAAAGGCACGAAGACGATGATGACGATGAGCGGGAGGATCAATAGGTTCCGGCGGACGACCCGGCGGAAGCCCGCGAGGTCCATCGTATACTCCCGCTGAACGGACTCCCCGGGCAGCAAGGGCATCGAGGGCAGGCGCATGGGCCAGGTCGGGTCCGACGGTCGGTACGGGGCCGATCCGGCGAGCGGGACCTGGGCGGTCGGGAGCGGGGGGTGCGGCGCGGGCCGGTAGGCAGGAATCCCCACCGGAGCGGTGCACTGCGGGCAAAAGCGGGCGTCACGGGGGAGGGCGGCGCCGCAAGTGACGCAATTGGCCAAAGGCACCACCGGGGAGCGAATCGGCCCCAGGCTAGATTAGAATACCACTGGTCCGCGGAAGCGGCTCCTTCGCTCACCCGCGGTGAGGCACCTCGGAAGTGTCGCCGCCTCGTCGGGCCCCCTCGGCAACCCTCCACCTGACTCGGGCGGACGAACCTCGGCCGATCCGGTCGGCCCAACGTCCGCCTAGGTCGGCCGAACGGCGGTCGGAGGAGGGGCGGGGACCGACGGGAAGTTCTCCCTAGTTGGGGAAGAACGCTCCTTCGATGTTCGCGTTGAAGATGATGAGCAGGTCCGATCCGTACGCCATCCCGTTGAGGTAGAACGTGTACGTCCCGGCGGATGGGACCGAGAACTGGTGGACGAGGCTCACGGTCACCTGATAGACCGCGGTCGTTGCGGCGGCCGGCGTGTTGGCCCATTCGCCGCCGGTCGTGCAGTCCGTGGTCGAGTTCGTCATCGCGAACTCCCCGAGATCGTCGACTCCGCTCGTGTGGTACATCCGCGCATAGAAGGTCGCCGAAACGAGGAACGTGCCGGCATGGGTCACTGTGAACCCCACCTGGGCCCGGGGCCAGTGGTTGCAGGTCGTGTTGTTGACGATGAAGCCGGAGCCGTACAATAGGGTCTGATTGAGCAGGGCCCCGGGACCCGCGGCCCCCTGGCTTCCGTTCGATCCGCTGGGGCCGCGAGCGCCGGCCGCTCCAGCGGCTCCCGCCGGACCGGTGGCGCCGGCCGCGCCCGCGGGACCGGAGTGGCCCGGTGATACCACACTCACCCCAAGCGCGGAGCCGGCCAAGAGGATCGCCACGATCCCAAGGATGAGCGGCATAGAACTGGCCCTCGCGACCCCCGTCCCCACGGAGGGGAGCGGAACTGGCGGGGAGTCATTCGGATTCGTCTCAGGGCCGGAGGCAGGGGTCGACATGAGGGGAGCTCGGAGTTTCTCAGTTATTGACCTTGCGCTGGACCAGACTTTGGTCAGGATTCTCATCTCGCGAGCCAACCTCGGTCTGGGGAACGAAGCACGGTCCCCGATCGCGGAGGCATAGGGGAGCCTCTAATGCGTCTGGGAGGGGATCTTATGTTGGCGGGTCGGCGTACTGGTGCAGGGGATCATGGGGCGAACTCTTCGAGACTACGTGGTCGCCGGCGGAGGCGTTGCCCCATTTCGGGAACGACTATGCGCGTGGTTCGAGCAGAACGCTTTCCGGATCCTCGATGAGAACTCCGACGGAACCGTTCGGACATACGATGCCCCCGAGATTGGTTACGGGGCCCGCACGCGAGGGCTCGGCGGCCATCTCAAGTTCGCAACGCCGATCGGCAGCATCGTTGGCCTCAACGTGGCAGCGGCGGGACCCAACACCCCGACCGTCTTTGCTGTCACGACCACTCCCGATCCCGCAGGCCTCCGGGTTCACGGAGAGTTCTTTTCACCGATCCGGTTGGAATCCCTAGGGGGCGGGCGTGACCTCGAACTAGTGAACACCATTTGGGCCCCAGCTGGCGTTCAACGCAAGAAGGCATGGGTTCTACTCCAAGATTTCGAGAGGTTCGTCGCAGAGTCCGGCGCCGTGTTCCCCATGACGTGATCTTCAGCTTGCTCCCGCAGGAGGTTCTGCACAGATCGCGAACTTTTCCCTTTTGCCCGACGGAGCCGCGGGGGCTCCCGACACCGGTTCATGTCAACGTTGCACCTGGAATTTTGACGCTCCCTGCCCAAACGCGAACCCCAGACAGGCATCTACCTCGGGTCGCCCGATCGAGATCTCGGCGTCCAGGCCACCGACTATAGTGACCCGTTCCAGCTCGTTCGCGAGGAGGTCAAGTCCTTGCCGTCGCCTAAAACGACCTTGGATTGACCACCCTTGATGATCGGGGGGGGCCTGAACTCGCTCGTACGCATTTGGTCTCCGACTCCGACGCCCGCTCAGCGGGAGCAACGTAAGGTTCTCGACGTCTCCTCTCGACGGGTTAGCGCCTACTCGCAGGCCGCGATTCACGAGAGTCTCGCGGCAGTTCCCAAAGTCGATCCGCCGTCTATTGGTACGGGGTGGAACTTGTTCCCCTTCAGCGGCTCCTTCGGCCCGATCATTCTCTCGGCGAACTGCCCCGTTCCGAGGGCGGATCGGGGTCAACAGCCGTACGTCGCCATCTGACCCAGATCGATCTCGAAGGTCGCCGTGTCAATGAGCAGGGTAATGTCGTCGAGGCCTAGTCCGTCCTCCGCGTCCGAGGCGGCTGTCGGTCCCGAGGCGGGCAACGCCATCCCAATGATATCCACGACGATGCTTGATACGTCGAGGATGAGGCCCCAGATCGCAAGGGCACAGGACTTGATGCCCGTCGCGATCGACATCACCGTGATCAGAAGCGCCTCCAGGCCCACCGCAAACCCGATGGCGTCCGTGACGACCTTGGCCGGGCCGGACCCGGGATTGTTGGCGTCCTTGTACAGATCACTCGCGGCCTGAATGTTCGTGTAGCCGGCAGCGTACCATCCGAACGACTCGGCTGAAACGTTCCACCAGGTCTGTTGCGGATGCTGGTTCAGCGTTCCGTTCGCGGTGTTCTCCGTCGTATGGACCATGGATTGTGTGATGAACGCCGTGATCGCCGGCATGAACATGCCGAGCGCAAGACCCACGAAGGCCGAAACGGCCGTCATCGCAAGTTCCTCCGAGTCGGCGGAAAGGACGGCCGCCACGGCCAAGGCCGCCTCGACCACGTAGGCGAGCGTCATCCCGATCTCGTAACCCGTTCCACTGATGGCCGACCACATCTCTTGGCTGGTCGCGAGGCTGATGTCCCCGCTCGTGAGGGCGTCCTTGAGAGATTGGTTGACGTTGAGCGCCCAACTGACGAGGATCTTCTGTAAGGGGGCGAACGCGGCCTGGAGCGCCGACTTGAGGAGCTTCAGGAAGGCTTGGAGCGCCCATTGAAGCGCCTTCAATAGGAGGTTTCCGAGGCCGACCAGACCACTTACTATCGTCTTGATCGCCTGTTCGGCGTACTGGCCCAGCGCTGAGGCGGCGTTCGAAAGGTAGTGGAGTGCGGCCGTCGCGACGGTCCAGGCCGCCGCCACGACGGTCGAAACCCCGTTGATGACCGCATTTCCGATTCCGCTGACGGTGTTCCAGACCGAACCCCAGAAGCTGGTTTGTGGGGGGGTCGGGGGTGGATTGTACGTCGGGGCACCAAAGAGTCCATCGCTCGTCACGGGTTGGTTGGCGATGGCCTTCACGACCGCCGGCGCGAACCCGAGGAGCGGAACCTCGTAGGTGATTGCGGTGAACGAACCGTTGACCCCCCCGGTGGCATTGTCGATGAGCCCCGCGAGGAGAAGATTGAGCTCGGTTGTACTGGACACATTTAGGGTGAGGGCAGCCTGGAGAGAGGCCCCTTCCGAGGTCGTGTTGAGCGCTCCCGGCTTGAGCGGCATGCCGCCGCCGTTGGAACTGCTCCAATTTCCATCCCCTTCGACCCGCACTCGGAGGTTGGACGAGTCGCTCGGGATAGTCCCCTCGTTGCTGCAGAGGCCCCCCGCGGAAGACGAGATCCCCCGATTCTGCCAATAGCATCCGACCCCGGTGAGATCGTTCGAAGCGGAGAACGTGGAGATTGCACTCAGCTCGGAGGTCCCGAGCATCGGGGGCGTCGAGGAACTGGAGTCCTGGAAGCCCTTCCCTAGAATGAGGCCGTGTCCAAGGGAGGAGTTCAGGAACTGGGCCCGGGGGATCAACAGATTGTTGAGGCCGGATGGAAGGCTCAGTGGGGTGGTCGTCGAGAGGGCCCAGAAGTTCGGAACCGAGGCGCTCAAGGTGGAGCCATATTGATTATTGACGGTGACAAGGTCGAATGCCTGCTCCCCGGTGTACGTCTTGAGACCCCACGGCGCCGGGCTCAACGTCCCGTTCCCGTCGGGCAACCAGAGCCAGGTGGGGGATTTCCCGGCGACCCGGATCGTCGTCTCGGTAAAGCTAAGACTGGTCCCGCTCCCCGTCCCGGAGTAGCTGTGGCCGCCGGTCGAGGCCGAGTTCAAGAAAGCGTCGAGATGAACGATCGCCGACTTTGACGACCCATTGACCGCCAGCGACTTCAAGGATCCATCGTTGTAGGCGAACTGCGCCGTCAGGCTCTGGTTCTGCATCGTCTGATCGATTGGGACGGAGACCGTGTAGCCCGTAAGCGAGCCACACCCCGAACCGGAGACTTGAGAACCGTTGGTGTAGTTTTGAACCTCCGCGTGGCCGCTCGGAGTCGAATCGTTGATGAAGAGATGGATCTCCCATCCCACGCCGTTCGAGAGTCCGGAACAACTTGAGGAGAGCCCGGCATTCAGGGAGCTAAGCTGGAGGTATCGGTGAACAAGGGGGTCGATCCGAGCGCCGTCTGCCAGGCCGTCCTGAGTGGACGATGCGGCTAGGGGATTGGCGCCCCAGGAGAGCTTGCCCCAGACGGTGACGGTGCGTTCCCCGCTTGCAGTGCTTCCTAGCACCGCGCGAAGCCAACTCGACTGCTTG
>DASYZN010000153.1:0-8986 GCA_035946105.1 Thermoplasmata archaeon
CGCCCCCGAGGCGCTCCAGCAGGAGCTGCTCCGCACCCACGGGGTCTTCCTGAGGGCGGGGAACTACCTCTCCCCGAAGTTCGGCGGGCGGTTCATCCGCGCCTCGTTCTCGAACCCCCCGTCGGACATCGAGGCGTTCGCGAAGGCGTTCCCGATGGCGGTCGAGCAGCTCGGCCCCCGGGCTCGTGAGGCGACGAGCGCGCGGGCCCCCTGACTAGGCGGGGGCTTGCGGACCGACCGAGAGGTCGACCACGGCGTGGGTGCGCCCGGGGCCGTACGGCTTCACCGCGCGGGCGGTCGCCGATCGGACCGTCCACCCGAGCCCCTCCGCCCGGGACCGGACCTCCGATTCGATCCGGTCAGGTCCCTCCGACGCGCCCACCACCTCATGGACGTGGACGACCCCCCCGGAGGGCCTGAGGAGCCCGAGGCCGCGTTCGAGCCACGATCGGGACGTCGGCAGGTAGCCGAGGAGGACCCGGTCGGCCGCGCCGATGGGCAGGACGACCTCCCGGTTGTCCCCGAGGATCGGGACCGCCCGGTCCGAGACCCGGTTGAGGGCGAGGTTCTCGACAAGATAGGCGAAGGCGACGGGGTTCTTCTCGACGATGAAGGCCCGGGACGCGCCCCCGAGGACGAGGGCGGGCAGCGCGAGGTAGCCGATGCCGCCGAACAGGTCAATGACGACCTCCCCCGGCCGCACGGCCCGCCCGACCCGGGCCCGCTCGAAGCGGTTCCCGTGGGAGAACATGAGCCGGGCGGCGTCAAGGCGGTACCGGATCCCCTCCTCGACGACCTCCGTCTCGGTGGAGGCGCCGGCGATCCGCTCGACGGAGGGGGTCCGATAGTCGCCGACGATCCCCCGGGTCCGCACGAGGACGGTCCGGACCCCGAGGACCTCCTGCCAGGCGCGTCCGATCTCCGGATGGTGCGGTCGGACGGCCTCGGGGAGGCGGAGGATCAGGACGTCGCCGAGTCGTTGGTAGCCGGAGGGGAGCGCCTCGGCGACCCCCGGGCCCACGCGGGAGCGGATCAGCGCGCGCACGCGCTCCGCCGGGGCGGCGCGTCGGGTCGACGATGATCGGGCGGAGGCGCTCACGGGGCGGAGGACGGGGCGTCGCCCGCCTCGAGGATGACCTCGAGGAACTGCTTCAGGTGCGCCGTGAGGATCGGGTTGTCCGTGAACCCGCAGGCGTCGAGGCCGGGCGCCGCGAGCAGCGCGTGCTCCCCGTCCGCCAGCACCTCCGTCGCGACGAGATTGCCTCGGGAGACGTACTGGACCCCCTCGGGGATCTTCTGCAGGGAGGCCGTCACGAACGTGACGACGACGCCGCGCTTCACGGCGCTCGCGACCTTCTTCGCGAGCTCCTCCCGAAGCTCGGAGAGCTGGGGCGTGGTCAGGATGAACGTCTTCGTCGACTGGTCCAAGAGCTCCGCGATCTTCCCGATCACCCGCTCGCGGCCCGCGAGCAGGTAGACGAGCTGGGGCTCGCCGTGCTCCGCGACGATCCGATGGAGCGATTCGAGCCCGTCGAAGACCTCCTGGATCGCCGACTTGAGGTGCTCGGCGACCTCGAGCGGGGGCTTGGGGCGGTAGAGGGCCGGCTTCCCCCCCGTGGGGGCGGCGTACCCCTTGGCGGCGAGCGACTCGAGCACCTTGTAGGCCGAGGTCCTCGGGATCTTCGCCGCCTGGGCGAGCGTCGCCGCGTCGCCGACGCCCCGGGCGACGAGGGCGATGTAGGCCCGCGCCTCGTAGACCGTGAGGCCGACGGTCCCGAGCACCTCGACCGTCCGACGGTATTCGGCCGTCGTGTCGGCGCCGAGCGGGACCGCGGCCTCCTCGGCGGAGGACATCGGGTCGCTCGACACGGGTCCCCTTCTTAACGGCGCGCCGCGCGATCCGGGGCGCCGATCACGGGACCGGCTTCGTCAGGCGCAGGAGGGCCGCGCTCCCCAGGAGCGCCTCGGCCTCCTCCGCGGTGAGGAGCTTCTGCTCCACGAGGAGGGCGCGGGCCGAGATCCCCCGGCGGGCGGCCTCGTGGATGATCTCGGCGACCTTGAGGTAGCCGAGCTTCGGCGTGAGGACGGTCGCGATCGCCGTGGAACCAAGGAGATAGCGCTCGAGCACGGCGGGGTTCGGGCTGATCCCATCGATGCAGGTCCGGGAGAGCACGGGGAGGTAGTTCGTGAGGATCTCGGCGGAGAAGAGGGTCTCCGCGGCGGCGATCGGCATCATCGCGTTGATCTCGAGCTGTCCCGCCTGGAGCGCCAGCGAGGTCGCGAGGTCCGCCCCGACGACGTGGAACCCGATCATGTCGAGGCACTCCGGCGCCGACGGGTTCACCTTCCCGGGCATGATCGACGAGCCCGGCTGGATCTCCGGCAGGAGGATCTCGTCGAAGCCGGTCGCCGGCCCGCTCGCGAGGAGCCTCAGGTCGTTGGCGATCCGGATGAGCTCGAGGGCGAGGGAGCGAAGCCAGGACGAGGCGGCCCCGAGCGGCCAGCGGCTCTGCATCGCCTCGAACGGATCGCGGGCTTGGGTGATGGGGAACCCCGTGAGCCGGGCGAGCTCCTCGATCGCCCCAGCCCGGAATCCCGGGACCGAGTTCACCCCGCTGCCCACGGCGCTCCCCCCGAACGGGACCTCCGCGAGCGCCTTCTCGATCGGGGGCAGGATCTCGACGAGGTGCTGCAGCGCGCTCGCCCAGGCGTTAAACTCGCTGCCGAGCGTCACGGGCATCGCGTCCTTGAGGTGGGTGCGCCCGGCCTTCGGGAGGCCGCCGAACTCCTCCCCCTTCTTGCGGAGGCTGTCGATGAGGCAGCCGACGGAGAGGCGCAGATCGGCGAGGGCGAAGAGGACCGCGACCTGGGTCGCCGTCGGAAAGGTGTCGTTCGTCGACTGCCCGCGGTTGACGTGATCGTTCGGGCTCAGCTCGGCGTACTCGCCCCTCGGGCGACCGAGGAGCTCGAGGGCCCGGTTCGCCAGGACCTCGTTCACGTTCATGTGGAAGCTCGTCCCGGCGCCGGCCTGGAAGATGTCGACGACCATCTCGTGGTCGAACCGGCCCTCGGCCATCTCCCGGGCCGCCTTCTCGATCGCCTCGCCCTTCGTCGCATCGAGGGCGCCGAGCCGGCGGTTGGTCCGGACCGCGGCGAGCTTGAGGAGGGCGTAGGCCCGGGTGAGGTGCCGCGATTCCCTCAGCCCGCTGACGGGGAAGTTCTCCCGGGCCCGCTGCGTCTGGATGCCGTAGTACGCCTCGGCCGGCACCTCCTTCCGTCCGAGGGAGTCCTGCTCGGTCCGCGCGGGGGGCATCGGGGGGTTCGGAGCCGGGCGGGCATGAAAACCCTTTAGGTCGAACGGGACCCTCGGCGGGCCGATCCCCGGTCCGGCCGATCGACGCCGGCGCCGGAGGAGGCGGTCCGATGATCGATCCCGGCGCCCTCGCCCTCGACGTCCTCGAGACGACGGTCACCCTCGCCCTCCCTGGCCTCTGCTGGCTCTTCCTCTACCTGCTCGTTTGGGAGGACCGGCCGGTGGCGGCCGCCGCCGGCTTCGACCGAAGGATGTTCTGGCTCCTCGTCCCCGGGGGCCTGATCGCCTCGGCCCTCGGGACGATCCCGTTCTTCGGCTGGAACGGGAACGTCCTCGCGATCAACGTCGCCGGGGGCCTTGTGCCGGTGGTGATCGCCTTCGCCCTCCTCTACCGGCTCCTCGGGGCGAGCCGCGGCGAGCTCCCGACCTACTTCGCCCTCCTGGCGGTCGAGACGGCCTCGATGTTCGCCCTCGTCGTCCTCTTCCCGGACGCTCCCCTGCTCGCGGTCGGAGCGCTCGGGATCGCGGCCGCGTTCCCGGGCGCCCTCGCCCTTCGGAAGGGCCTTCGGCCCGGTCCGGACGGACCGCGGGCCGCCGGGCCTCTCCTCCTCACGTCGGTCGTGCTCCTGTTGACCTTCCTCACCACGGCCGCGGTGCCGGGCGCCGGGATCGAATCCGCCTTCCCGTACTTCCTGATCCCGCCGATCGTCGGGGGGATCGGCGCCGTCCCGCTCGCCGCCCATCGGCTAGGGGGGGATCCGCGTCGAGGGGTCGGCGTCGCCTACGCGAGCGCCACGATCGGCACCCTCCTCGGCGCCGACGTGCTCCGCCAGCCCCCGCTCTACAACGGCGGCATGTCCGCGATCCTGTCGATCGGGGGGGCCGGGCTCGTCGACCTCGTCTACCTTTCGGGCCTCGTGGCCGCAGGCACGGCCTACCTGTACCTCCGAGGGATCGCCCGACCCCCGAGGCTGGCGGGGGAGATCGCCCCCGAACCCGGCGGCCCGGCCCCACGCGCCCTGCTGCGCGAGGCGGATCGCCTCGGCCGGCACGGGAACCCTTCGGCCTCGATCGCGCGTTCCCATGAGGCGGCCCGGGTCGCGGCGACCGAGATCTACCGATTGTCCGGGGGCGCCCCCCCCGAACCCGCCGATCCCTGGGAGGGGCGCGGGATCCCCCACTGGGTCTCCGCGGACTACGCGAACCTCTCGGCGCTCGCCGCGTCGCCCTCGGCCGATCCCCGGGACGCGGAGCGGGCCTGGGTCACCGGGACCGCGCTGGTCCGGTTCGCCACGGCCGCCGGCCTCCGGCGCTGGGCCTCCGCGCGACAGCGCGGCATCGCCTTTCTCGTCGACCTCTGGATCACCCTGGTGCCGGCGATCGCCCTCTGGACCGCGCTCTTCCTCAGCGAGAGCACGACGATCGCGGTCCTCGCCTCGGTACCGTTCAACGCCTCGGTCCTAGGCTACGCCGGTTGGGCGCTCCTCTATTTCGTGCTCTCCGAGGGGCTGTTCGGGACGACCCTCGGCAAGTCCGCCCTCGGCCTCGCGGTGACGGATCGAACGCTTCGGACCCCCGCCCCGCTCGCGGTCCTACTGCGGAACCTCCCGAAGTTGGTCCCATTGACCGTCGCCGGGATCGGCGCGGCGATCGGGGTCCTCCTCGCCGTCGACGGGACCCCGGGCGGTGGCGCCGGGACCTCGACCGGCTCCGATCCCGTCGTCTCCGCGATCCTGCTCGCGTTGGTCGGGTTCGGCTTCGCCCTGCTCCTCGGCCTGGCGCTGCTCTCCGGCTACCTGGGGATCGCCTTGAGCTCGGAGCGGCAGCGGCTCGGCGACTACCTCGCCGGTACGTGGGTCATCCGGCGATCGCCGGGGCGCTGGCGCCCGGCGTAGCCGGGGCGCCGTCGGGTCCGGGGGCCTTCGGCGGCCCGCGCCGCGTCAGCGGGATCGCGATGGAGCTCACGTTCGCCTCCCGGCCCGAGCGGTTCACGAGCCGCTCCGTGCCGACGGAGATCGATCCCACGTCGACCTGCCCTTCCAGGAAGCGGCGCCGGACGACCTCGACGACGTCCACGGCCTTCGCGATGGCGTTCCCGCGCGCCTTGACGACGACGGGGCCCGCGCCGCTGTTGAGCTGGGCGACGACCTCGAAGACGTAGGACATCGCCGGCCTCGGGCCGATGAACACCGTCGCGAGGGGCGCCGGGGGCCGATCGGGAACCTCGGCCGTCATCGGGCGTTCGGAGGGGCCCCGACAATTAGCATTATGGGGGGGGCGAGGCCCTTCCCTTCCCCGGAGGCCCGGGACGGCCGCCGATCCGGGGAAAGGTTATGGAGGGCGAGCCGTACGCACCGACCGCTCGCAGGGGTGGCCCAGCTTGGTCAAAGGCGCCAGGTTGAGGTCCTGGTCTCGTAGGAGTTCGTGAGTTCAAATCTCACCCCCTGCATCCGATCCCTCTAGGAGCTCTGTGCCGGACGATACGATCCCCTGCGACCACTGCGGCGAACCGATGCCGCGGGGCCTCCCGGAGTGCCCGGCCTGCGGCCGCCCCGTCGATGGCGCCCCCCGATCGCCGGGCCGTACGAGGGATCCCAGCTCCCCGGCGGCGCGGGCCGCCTCCGCCGAGGTCGCGCGCCAGATCGCCCGGCTCGCGCAGTGGCGCGAAGCCGGCGAACCGCTCGGGGTCGTCGTCCCCGCGATCCCCCCGTGGGTCGAATCGCGCGCCCGCAAGGAGGCCGAGGGGCCGTGGCTCGATCTCCTGCACGACGTCGAGCGGACGGGCCAGGAGAAGGTCGTCGCGGCCCTGATCGCGTGGGAGGAGCGGACGCGCGGCCGCCTCGACCGGCTCGAGGCGTATGCCATCGACAGCCGCCTCGAGCGCGAGCAGATCGAGGAGGCCGTCGCCGCCGGTCGCTCCGGGGAGGTCGGCCGGGCCCTCGCCTCCTCCCAGCAGGTCGACCGGGTGATCTCGCTCAAGGAGCGCCACCTCGACCAGGCGCGCTCCGACCTCGAGCAGGCCGTCAACCTCCTCAGGGACATGCGCTCCCTCGGCATCCCCACGCCCCACGATCCCGCCGAGGTCTCCGAGGACCTCGAGCTCGAGCTGCGGCGGGGCCGGCTCGCCCCGCTCAAGCAGCAGCTCCGCAGCCTTCGGCTCGAGATCACCCGCACGCTGAAGCTCTCCTTCCCGGCGTACGTCTCCCGGTACGGCGACCTCCTCACGCGGGAGCGCTCCCAGGGGGCGAGCGTCGACCGGGAGATCTCCGAGCTCGCCTTCGGGGCGCGCGCCTACGCGAAGGGGCGCACGGACGAGGCGGTCCGAAGGCTTCGGGTCCTCTCGGAGGCCCACGGACCGGCGCCCCCGGCCCCCGCCGCGGGCCGCCGGCCCTCCGGCAGCCTCAAAGGATGAGCTCGAAGATCCGGACGTCCTCGCCGAACAAGTGGCGGTGGAACGTCCCGCACTCGGCGAAGCCGAGGCGCTTGAAGAGGTGGGCGGCCGTCTCGAACTTCACGAGGGCATCGGCCCAGACCGAGGGGCTGTTGTTGTGCCGGGCCCACTCGATCGCGGCCGTGGTGAGCGCCGTCGCGACCCCCTGACGACGCTGGTCCGTGTCGACGGCGATCTGGATCAGCCGGCAGCTCCCCTCGCCGAGCTCGCAGCCGATCGCGCCGATCAATCGGCCGTCCCGGCGCGCGGCGAAGTAGGTGACCCCCTCCATCGAGCTCGTGAACTCGAGGGGGCCCGGCGTCCAGGCCTTGACGAGCTCGCCGGGGAGCACGGAGCGCATCGGCTCCCAGACCCGCTTGTAGAGCCCGCAGATCTCGGGGATGTCGAGGTGGGTCAGCCGCTCGACGACGATCGGCTTCGCCGTCGGCGTGGGCTTGGTCCCGGCGGGTGCGGCCCGGAGGTCCCCCGAGCCCGAATTGTTCTGCGACGCCACTCCCGCTGCCTCGAACCGACCGACGAGCGGTCGATGCGCTCGGTCGCTCTTGAACTTTGCTTCCCCGGGTGCCTCCGGCCCGGCGCGATCGCGGACGCGACGGCTCAGGTGGTCCTTGGGCTACGGCGTGTGGCGGGCCGGCGTCCTCGGGAACGGCGTCGTGTCGCGGATGTGCTCCCGACGCAGGACCCAGCGCAGGATCCGCTCGACACCGAGGCCGAAGCCGGCGTGCGGCACGCTCCCGTGCCGTCGCAGGTCGAGGTACCACTCGTACTCTGAGAGCGGGGCGCCGATGGCGCGCAACCGCTCGGTGAGCCTTAGGACGTCGGTCTCGCGGGCGCTCGCGCCGGCGATCTCCCCGTACCCCTCGGGGGCGAGGAGGTCCGCCGCCTCGACGGTCCGCGGATCGCCGGGCGACTCCAGCATGTAGAACGCCTTGATCTCCTTCGGGAAATGGGTGAGGAAGATCGGGGAGCGCTCCGTCAGCGTGAGGGCGCGCTCCTCGGCCGTGCCGAGGTCGGAGCCGAAGGCGACGGGAAACCCCGAGGCCTGGAGTGTCTCGATCGCCTCGGCGTAGCGGATCCGCCGGAACGGGGCCTCGATCGCCCGAAGCTCCTCCGGCGGCCGTCCGAGGCGCTGGAGCTCCTGGGGTCGGCGCTCGGCGAGGTCGTGGAGGACGTCCACGAGCATCCGCTCGAGGAACGTCACGAGGCCGTCGAGGTCGGTCCAGGCGAGCTCGACCTCGAGGTGGGTGTATTCGGTGAGGTGGCGCGACGTGCGCGACTTCTCCGCGCGGAACGACGGGGTGATCGCGTAGACGCGTTCGTGGGGCGCGAGGAGCGCCTCAAGGTAGAGCTGGGCGGTCTGGGAGAGGTAGCCGGGCCGGCCGAAGTACTCGATCTGGAACGCCTCGGCGCCTCCCTCCGCGGGGTTCCCCGTGATGATCGGCGGCGTGGTCTCGAGGACCTCCTCGCGCTCGAGGTACCTCCGGCAGGCGCCGAGGAGCTCGGCCTTCAATCGGAAGGTCGCGACGTGGTCCTGGGATCGGATGGCGAGGTGGCGCTTGTCGAGGAGGAACTCCTCCGTCTGGTCGACGAAGATCGGGAACGGCGCCCCGGCGTCGAGGACGTCGGCGGCGTCGGCCCGGACCTCCCGACCCCCGGGGGCCCTCGGGTCGGCGACGACGGCGCCGTGGACCGAGACCGTCCCCTCGATCTGGACGTGCTCCAGCGCCTGGAACCGCTCGGGTCCGACGCGGTCCTTGCGGATCGTCACCGGCACCGACCCGGTCCGGTCCCTCAGCTGGAGGAAGAGGATCCCCCCGGACGACCGCGCCCGCTGGACCCAGCCGCGGATCCGCACCGAGGCCCCGACGGAGGCCGGATCGTGGACCCGGGCGATCGGGTCGAACGGGCCCGCTACTGGTACTCCCGCCATTTGTGACCGCACTTCGTGCACTCGAAGATCCGGGTCTCGGGCTCGTCCGCCCCCCGGGTCTGCCGAAGGACCCAGTAGGCCTTCGAGTTCCCGCACTTCGGGCAGGTCTCCTCGGCCGTCGGCAGGGTCGAGGTGGAGGACTCGATGACGCCGACGGACCTCGCCGTGGGATCGACCCGACCGACCTGCTGGGCGCGTCCGAGCGGGACCTCCGTCCCGCAGCTCGTGCACTTCCAGACCCCGGAGGCCTTCAACGGACGCATGAGGCGATGGCACGTGGGGCAGAACATCG
>DASYZN010000154.1:0-2095 GCA_035946105.1 Thermoplasmata archaeon
CCACTACCACTCGCCATCCGAGAATCCTTTACATCAGGGTAGAGTAAAAATGGCATATCAGTTGGCCGTCGAGGTCCCCCGCAGCCCGTGGTAGGTCCGGCTGCGCCGGTATCGAAAGGGCCAGCCGCGGGAGGGAATCGAACCCTCGACCTGCTCCTTACCAAGGAGCCGCTCTACCGACTGAGCCACCGCGGCGTCGGGGGTCGGGGAGTCGTCTCAGGTCTTGGCCTTTCCCCTGCTCCGTCGCCCGCGGGAAGGGGAACCCGCTCCGGGGGCCGATGCGGTCGACGGGACTTCCGGCTTGGGGAATCGGAGCTCGCGCGTCGCCGGGGTCCATCGCCGCTTCTCGAGGAAGGCGGCCATGCCCTCCCGCTGGTCCGCGGTGCCGAACAGCCGATGCCAGAGATCGAGCTCGACGGCGAGCCCCGCCGTCCCCTCCGGGTGCAGGGCATGGTTCACGGCGCGCTTCGCCGAGGCGAGGGCCGTCGCGGAACGGGCGCCGAGTTCCTCGGCGAGCGTGAGCGCGCTCGAGACGAGATCGCCGCGGGGGACGACGGCGTGGACGAACCCGGCCTCGAACGCCTCTTGGGCGGTCACAGAACGACCGCGCAGGATCCAATCGCGGGCCCGGGTCGCCCCGATCCGCCGGGGGAGCCGTTGCGTGCCTCCCCATCCCGGCATCACCCCGAGGAGGATCTCGGGCTGGCCGAAGCGGGCGTCCTCGCTCGCGAGGACGAAGTCGCAGGCGAGGGCGATCTCGCAGCCGCCGCCCAGGCACGCGCCGTGGACGGCCGCGATGACCGGCAGGGGCAGCTGCTCAATGCTGAGCGTCGCCGCCTGGCCGCGGCTGCCGTGGCCGAGCGCCTCCCCCGGGCCCATCGGGGCCATCTCGCGGATGTCGGCCCCCGCGGCGAAGGCGTTCTCCGCCGCGCTCGCGAGGACGAGGGCGCGGACCTGCGGGACAAGGGCTGCCTCGTGGATCCGGCTCACGAGCGCGTCGAGGACCCGGGCGCTGAGGACGTTCAACGGCGGGGCGTCCAGGGTGAGGAGTCCCGCGCACCCCCGGCGTTCGAACCGCACCGGCCCCCCGGGATCCGCCATCGGAGCCGTCACGGTGGCCAAGGTAGATGAACCCCCCGCCGGGGGCCGTCCGCCGAGCGAAACGCCTTCTACGGGGTCGTCCGTGGGCGCGCCCGTGACCCCACCGGCCACTGCGCCGCTCGTCCTCCGCAACGCCCTCCTCGTGACCCAGGACCCGGCCCGTCGGGTCGTCCGCGGGGACCTTCGGATCGACCGAGGACGGTTCACGAGCGTCGGGGGCCGGGCGGACGGGGAGGGGGCCGAGGAGATCGACGCGTCGGGGTTCGCTGTCGTCCCCGGGTTCATCAACACCCACGGCCACGTCGCCATGACCCTCCTGAGGGGCGTGGCCGACGACCGGGACCTGGGGGGCTTCCTCGAGCGCCTGTTCGCCATCGACGCCCGGCGGACCGAGGCCGATGTCGAGGCAGGAGCCGCGGCCGGCGTCGGCCAGATGCTCCTCGGCGGGACCACCTCCTATCTCGACCTCTACTATCTCGAGGACGCCGTGGCCCGGGCCTCCGAGCGCCTCGGGATCCGCAGCTTCCTCGGCTGGGCCGTCCTCGATCCCGAGCTCACGACGCAAAAGGGCCGGCCGATCGACAACGCGCGCGATTTCCTGGGGCGCTGGAAGGGGGTCGGCCGGGTGACCCCGCTCGTCGCGCCCCAAGGGGTCTACGTCTGCCGTGAGGAGACCTGGCGGGCGGCCCGGGCCCTCGCCCTCGACCAGGGGACGCTCCTCCACTTCCACCTCTCCGAGACCCGCCGGGAGGTCCACGAGCACGAGGCGAAGACGGGTCGGAGGCCGACGGTCTGGCTCGACGAGATCGGGGTCCTCGGCCCGGGCTGCGTCGCCGCCCACGGGGTCTGGTTGACCGGCCAGGAGATCGAGATCCTCGCCCGCCGATCGGTCGGCATCAGCCACTGCCCGAGCTCGAACCTCAAGCTCGCCACGGGCGGCATCGCGCCGGTCGCGGGCCTGAGGGAGCGCGGGGTGAAGGTCGGGCTCGGCACC
>DASYZN010000155.1:0-7902 GCA_035946105.1 Thermoplasmata archaeon
CGTGAACGTGGTCGCCTTGGACACCTGGATGTTCACCGAGCCCGACGCCCACGGCACGGGGGCACCAGGGCTCCCGGCGGCATCGATCGAGCCGGCGAGCCAGCCGAAGTGCTTCAGGGCGAGATCGCCCCCGAAGTAGAACTGCCAGTCGGGGGAGGAGATGTTCGTCAGGGTGCCCTGGAGGTAGGCCGACTCGAAGGCGGTCACGGTCACGAGGCTCTTGCCCGAAGTGTGGGTCAGGATCGCCCAGGCCCAGCCGCCGGCCCCCGTGAGCATGATCGTCGTGTTGATGCTCCCCGTTCCCACCGTCGCGGTCGCCGTCGCGTAGCGGATGGGGGTGAGGTTGTTGTTCGACTGATCGGTCAATCGAACCGCCACCCCCCCGAAGATATCGAGGAGGACGGGGGTGGTTTGGACAGTGACCGGGACCCCGGCCGTCACGTTGGTGATCGACTGGTTCGCATTGTAGCCGCCGCGCATCGTCCCCGGCGTCGCCGGCGCCCCCGGGGTGAACTTGATGACGTTGTATTGACCGCTCACCGTCGGCCCGCTCAGGTTGTACAGTCCCCCGAGATCCAGGGTCTGGGTCGCCCCGCAAGCCGTGTTCTTCTGCGTGCAGACCTGCACGGCGACCCGCCCCGGGCCGAGGCCCTGGCGGAACGTGGTGTTGTACGTCCATCCCAAGGGGCCGATGACCGCCCGTCCGGCGAACCATTCCAACGGGACCAGCGTCACCTCGGGCAGGTAGAGGGTGTTGTTGGCGTCGAGGCCGCTCACATTGACGAGCATCGACGTCGGATGGTAGGAAGGGGCCGAGAAGTTGAGGAAGTAGAGCCCGGTCGGGATCGACGTGTTGTAATCGTCCATCGCGTTGATGTCGAGCGATCCCACCTGGTTCAGCTGACCGCCGGGGCTCTGCCATTGGATCGTGAGTCCCTGGACCGGCAACCCGGAGACGGTGTCGACGACGTCTCCATCGACCCATTCGCCGAGGGACGTGGCGAGAGGCGGGGCCGTGGGCCCTCCGGACGGGACCGAGTGGGCGCGGCTTGTGGATTGCGGGATCAGGGCCACCGTCGACGCGGTCACCACCTCACCGGGGGTGGTCACGTTGATCCAGGTCCAGTTCGACGTGTACCCCGTCGCGCTGAACACGAGCTGGTAGGCGCCCAGAGGCAGGGGGCGGGCCGGGAGGTTCCCGAAGTACTGACCGTAGGTGTTCGTGGTCTGGCTGGTCCCGACGCTCGAGCAGCCGGAGCCGCCTCCTTGAGTGGCGATCGGACAGGCCGAGACGGCGGCCTGGAGGATCCCCGTTCCCCCGAGATTGATCACCTGTCCCTGGACGAACCCCTGTTCGGTGAGGTAGATCGTTCCGGCGTTCGCCGGCCGGAAGGGATTGTTGACGTAGACCCAGGTCGAGTTCGCGAGATAGAGAGGACTGTTCACCGAGACGATGTTCCATCCGGCGGTCGCCGGAACTAGGAATTGGCCCGTGGTCGCGTTGGCGATCGTGCTCGAACAGTATTCCTGCGTCGGGTAGGAGCCGGCGGGACAGACGCGTACCGTCGTCAGGCTGCTCGGAGGGGTCTTCAAGCCCTGGGCGAGCACGACGCCGCGGATCGAATCGTTCGCAAAGGCGATGACCCCGACCCCGTTGATGATCTGGAGCTTGGCGGTGTCCACGAGTTGGATGAGGGTCGGCCCGCCGTTGTAGTAGCCCGGCTTGACGTCGATCCAGGTGTAGTTCTCGTTCAGGGTCGACTTGACGATGATCTCGGACGGTCCGAACATCACGGGCACGCAGAAGATCGTCCAGGAGCCCGACGGGCAACCGATCGGGGTCCAACCCCCAGACCTCGGGGGGATCGGCTGGGCCGTCACCGCGGTGACATACGTTGGGCTGAGCGCGGTGTTGTCGCTCCACTGGGCGGAGATGGTGACCGGGGAATTCCCGTTGTTCGGGGCGGCGCCGGAACCGGAGACGCTCCCCTCGATGTACGTTCCGGGGGTGAAGTTGAGGAACCCAATATTGACCACGGTCTTCTGGTCGGGGGTGACGTTAGCGATCGTCGAGTTCCCCCAGATCGGAAGGTCCTCGGGGATCGGCCACGTCGGACCGAACGGACTGCAGGTGGTGCTGTAGTCGGGCTCGTAGGAGACGGAGACCCGCAAAGGAGCCGCGTAGACCAGGGCGGCCGCATCAGGAGCCACGCAGGTGGTGTCCGAGGGGACCGTAGAGAAGTTCCCGGTCATGGGGTTGTAGGATCCGATCTGATTGTAGCCGTCCAAGCTCGACGTGGTGACGACGAGGTTGGCTCCGAGCCCCCAGGGGGCCTTTGAGAGCTGCTTCGCGTACGTCGCCTGCGGATTCAGTTGGATGAGTCCCTGGTCGACGACGTATTGGACGGGGAGGCGGAAGGTGTGCCCCGGGGCCAATGGAGGAACGTAGCCGATGGCGGATTGGTTGTTGAGCGTGCCTTCGCCGTTCGGGTCGTTCGCCCAGACGGTCAAGGAATCATAGCCGGGCGGAGCCCAGGCGTTCGGGACCCCACTGCCGACCGTGGTCCCCTTAGGGGCGCAGTTCCCGGGGTTGTCCGTGGAGCAGAGTTGGATCTCGCTCAGCGAGACGAGCTTCTTCGTATTGTAGTATTCGACCGATGTGACGACGAGGGTGTTCACCGGGAGAATGAGGGTTCCCATGCTGATCACGGCCCCGGGGGTCCCGTTCACCCAGTAGTGGTTCGGCTGGTACTGGGGACAGAGGGGGTCGAAGCTCAGCGTCGACGGATACGGAGGGACGTAAACGTTGTTGAAATGACCGTTGTTGATCACGACATTCCCACCCTGGGTGAGCCCGCTCCGAGAGACCGCCTGGATGACGACGGTGCACGTCACGGTCTCGTGCGTGGGGTCGGATCCGACGAGTATGCCGCTCACGATCGCCTGAGTCGTGAGGTTGATCACGATGCCGTTGTAGGTCTGGCCCGCAGAGGGGATGAAGCAGGTCTGGTTCGTCAAGTACTTCGGGGTGTCGTTGACGACCACACACCCGGCGGAGGCGGGCACCACGAGGCTCCAGGTCCCAGCCCCACCCGTGGATCGGGTGGTGGGGGGACAGGATCCGATCGGTAGAAGGCAAACCCCGCTCGTCTGGTAGGTCACCGTGGCCCCGGAGATCCCGGTATGGAATTTGGCGTCCCTGACGTATCCGCTCAGGGTCGCCGTGGGAACGGAGCCCGTGGCTGGAACGGGCGACGCGGACTTCGGTGAGGTCGTCGAGGAGACCGAGGATGCCTGAAGTTGCCAGTCCGCGGGGTTGATCGAATGGGTCGGGGACGGAGTGGAGGCGGTCCGCTCCTGGATGACGCCGAGGGAAGGTGGGCTCACGTGGTTCGGGCCCGGGATCGCCACGGGGCTCTGGGCGATCGGGTTCACGAACCCGTGGAGCCCGACCGAAGGCTGGTAGGCCCCAACGTGGACAGGGGCCATGGCCGAACCGCCCGGGAGCGAGAACAGAGCGACCACGGTCAGAGAGACCAGTGGCACCCACCAAGGGGCGTTCCTAAATCCTCGGTTGGCGTAGACCCTCGTCCCCATGGCTCCAGTGCGGGTTTGTCCGTCTTGGATCAGGGGCTGCTGGGCGGGCTTCACGAGCGCTCCAAGCGGGAATCCCCATTTAAACCTCACGGCCTCTTACTGACGGAAAACTCGTTCGGCTTCCGAGCGATGCCCGACGGGATAGGGACGACGGATTTCCCGGAAGGCTCCGACCAACGAGGGACGGTCCGGGTCCGACGTGGCCTCTTCATCGACCGATTGCCGACCCGTTGAGAGAGGTTTAAATGGTCCCCGCGGTTCGAGCGACGTAGGTCGATTCGGATGGATGTTCCCCTGTACGCCGTGGGCCTCACCCTCTTCGCCGTGCTCTATCTGGCGATCGGGGTCTTCCTGGTCTGGGCGATCCTCGTCTCGCTCATCATCATGTTCCTCTTCCTGACCCTGCGGTACGGGAACGTCTCCCAGGACTATCCCCATTCCGCCGGCGATGTCTCCATCACGGCGATCTTCATCGGGATCACGTGGGGAATCTTCGTCTTCGTCGGCCCCAAGAGCCCTATCCCTTTCATCGGCAACGGATTCACCTACACGCCCGCGACGGCCGTGCCCGTCAGCGAGATCCTGACGGTTGGGGTCGCCTTGCTCGTCGGTTTCCTCGTGGTCTACTCCTTTGCGGCGGACCGCCTCGCCGAATCCCGCGGCCAGACCTCCAGCAGCGCCGAGGCAGCGGCCGAGGGCGGCAGCAAGCCCAAGCAGGGCGTCGGGGCCTAGTCTACCACGAGCTCGCCGCTTCGGAGCCTACGGTCACTCCGGATCCCTCGACGGGGTGAGATCTGGGGGGGCGGAACGCCGGACCCTAAGAACATCGCTCGCCAACGGCTCGGGTCTCCGCCGGCCTTCGACAGTGGACATTTCCTCCCTCGATCCCGATAGGTTCTAAGAAATCGAAGCCCTTACCGATGCGCGGCGTCTCGTTTTCATGGCGGCGACCACCTGCGCGGAAGCCCGAAGCGTCCTCCGCCAGGCGTCGGAGGGGAGGAGCCTTCCCGCCTCCGACACCCTTCGCGAGCTCACGGATCGGCAGGCGATCGCCGGAACACCCGAGAGGCCCTCGATCACCCCGGTCGGCCACCACGTGCTCCGAGAACTGGACCTCAGGGCGTACCGGTCCGATTCCTGGCCTTTGGACACCTTGTCCGGGGAATTGTCAAAGATCCTCGGGGAGATCGAGACGATCGCTCGGAGCGCAGAGTACTTCCTGAGCGATCTGGGGCCCATCACCCCGTCCGAGGCGGTCCCCTACCTGAGGATCGTCAGCGTGGGCCTCGCCAATCGCCGGGGAACCCCGGAGGAGCTGGCGGAGCGCTTCCGGAACGTCTGGGGGATGGTCGAGGTGATGGGAGGGGATGCCCGCGACCGTTTGATGGGCGCCGAGGTCCTGATGGCGACGGATGCCGCCATGGACTCCGTCTACGCCCCCATGATGGTCACCGTCGACCAGTTGCGCTCCTTCGGCGCGAAGCGCGCCGTGACCGCGGCGTCGATCCTCCAGCTGGAACCGGCCGAACGGTCGCCCGACCGCCTCCAACGATGGAAGGGGGCCCGGAGCGAGGTGCCCACGGACGAGGCGGCGGCGCTGCTCGCCACCCTTCGGGGGCGGCCGGACCGTGGGGCGGCCTTTGAGCAGTTCCGTGCGCTCTTCGAGCCGGTCCCCAATATCGCGGGCAAGGTCTCGGCGTCCCTCTACTTGGCGAGCCTCGGGCAAGACCCGTCGAAGGGGGTCGATCGGATCCTGGAGACCGCCCGGCTCTTGGGACCGACGAGCCGACGGCCGCTCCTCGCGGCCGCCCTCCTCACCAGCGCCCACCCGCTCTCCCCCGCCGAGCTGGTCGACTGGGTCGGCAAGGCGGCCGATGCGGCGAAGCGGCGGGAACTCGCGGCCGACCCCAACGAGTTCAACGCCCTCGGCGTCGCCCTCGTCGAAGGGCTTCCGGCCGACTCCTTTCAGGGAGCCATCCCTCTCGATGCCGAGTCATCCCCGCTCGCGGCGGCCGCCACGCTCCTCGCCCTCCATGCCTGGATCTACCGCCCCCTCCTCGACCCCGCCTTCGACAAGGACGCGAAGCCCGTCCCCCGCGCGGCGAGCGCCTGACCCTCCCATCGGATCCGGCTCGCCTCCTGTTGCCCTTCGACAGAGTGGAGGGGACGCCTACCTCAAACGACCTAGGGCCTTCTCGCCCCGTCGATGGCTAGTCCGGAACAGGATCCCAGAGCAGGCCTCGGAAGGGGTTGGCGGTCGGGCGGGGGGAACCCTGCCCGATCCTTCGCTCCTCGCCTAGTCCGACATCCCGTCGTTGTTCATGTCGGCCGGCGCCGGGGGTTCCTCCCACATCGCGTCCCCGTTCGGTAGCGGCGCCTCCTCGGGCATCGGCTCCTCGCCCACCGGCGCCGGCTCCTCCGCCGGCGCCACCTCCGGCTCCATCGGTCGGGCGCTCCTCGCCTTCGCCGCTCCGCCCCCTCCGCCGCCTCCGCGGCGCGACAGCACGAAGCCGACCACGAGGCCCACGACCAACAGCGCCGCGAGCAGTCCTAGGGCGATCGGCGCTCCCTGCGTCGACGACGTCACCGTCTTCTGCTGGTAGTTCGGCGAGAACGTCGCCGTCAACGTCACCGGCGCCGTCACGGATAGGCTCGTCGACGCCGTCGTCCCTTCGTTGACCGTCCCGTTCCAGCTCTGGAACACCCACGTCGGATCCGCCGTCGCCGCAAAGTCCACCGTCGTCCCCGACACCACCCACTCCGTCGAGGGCGTCGCCGTCCCTCCGCCCGACGTCGAGACCGTCACGAGATACTCCGTCGTGAACACCACCGACTGCGTCTGGTTCGCCACGACCGACACCTTGTAGATCCCGTTCGAGTCCGGCACGTAGCGCGTCCCCACCTGGCCGTAAATCGTCGGAACCGTCAGCGTGTAGCTCCCGTTGAGGCCGCCGAGCGTCAGCGCCGCCGTCGATCCCGCGCTCGAGTTGACCCCCACCGTCGCGTTCCAGCTGACCCCCGTCGGCAGCCCCGTCTCCGTCGCCGTCAATAGGTAGAGCCTCGGCGGTGAGATCGGGTTCACCAGGAACTGCGCCGTCTCGATCACCGGCGAGTTCACCGGCACCGAGATCGTCGCCGTCGTCCCCGACACCGTCCCCGTCCAGCTCACGAAGTGGTAGTTCTTCGACGGGTTCGCCGTCAGCGTCTCCACCGTCCCCGGGGCGACCCACGCGCCGTTACCGTCCCCGCTCGCGCTCGTCACCGTGCCGCCCGTCGTGTTCGAGATCGTCAACAGATACTGGACCGAGTACGACACCGTGATCGACCCGTTCGCGTTGATCAGGATCGTGCTCCCGCCCCCGAAGCTCGACGTCAGCGACGTCGGCACGTAGCGCGTGTCCACCGTCGGCGACGAGTAGGTGATCGGCGCCCCGATCGGGTAGCTCCCCGACGACAGGTTCGCCACCACGAAGTTCGACACGCCCGAGAACGTCCGGCCCCCGATCGTCACCGAGTAGTTCATCCCCGCGGGGAGGCCCGTCGCCTGGACCGTCACGTGGTATGTCGGCGCCGCCGCCAGCCGGAAGTCCGCGAACTCCGTCACCGGTCCCGTCGGGTGGATCACGATCTTCTGGCTCGAGGTCCCGGACGTACCGCTCGACCCGTTCCCGATCCCGATCCAGCCCGCGAACACGTAGCCGTTCGCACTATCCGGCGTCGCGATCAGCGTCACCGCCTGGCCCTGCTGGACCCACTGGCTCGCCACCGACACCGTCCCGCCCGAATCGTGCTGCACCGTGAGGTAGTACTCCGGCGCATACGTCAGCGTCACGATCGCCGATCCCACCGCCTTCATCGTGTAGAGCCACGGCGACGCCGGCGTGCTCGAGAAGTTCGTCGACGCGATCGACGCGTTCACCGACGCCACGTAGTACGACGTCCCGTTCGTCGCCGTCACCGTCGAGCCGTTGAAGCTGTACGTCACCCCTCCGCTCAGCAGCAGGTTCGCCACCTGCGCCGACGGCGGCGTGTTCGGCGAGAACGCGATCGACTGCGTCCCGGACGAGTTCGTGACGGAGAGCGTCCAGCCTTCTCCCGTCGGCAGTCCCGAGGCGTTGATCACCGACGCGAAGTTCATCCCGCTCAGCGACCGCTGGCTGAACACCACCGTGATCCCGTTGAAATCGGGCATCGTCACCGTCGCGTTCGTCGTCCCGACCCAGTAGAGGCCCGTCAGCGGGTCGGGCACCGTGTTCACCGACACCGTGTAGGTCGTCCCCGCGATCAGTTGTGGGAAGTTCAGGA
>DASYZN010000156.1:0-4697 GCA_035946105.1 Thermoplasmata archaeon
CCTCCTCCGTTTTCTGGGAGGTCATCAGGAACTCCGCGAGCGCCCGGGTGGCCTCGAGGTTTCCGGGAGAGACCTCGAGGATCTGTCGGCAGGCCGAGATCCCGAGGTCGAACTTGCGCGACCGCTGGGCGAGGAACCGTAGGGCGGTGAGGTTGGCGAGGTTCCTCGGTTCCCGGGCGCGGAACAGCTCCCTCGCCCGGATCGCGAGCTCGGGGGCGATCCCGGTGCTCTCGATGCGTTCCGCCAGGTCGGAGAGGTCCGTGGAGGAGAGGCGATCGGCGGCCTCCACCCCCATCTGGAACTCGGCGATGGCGTCGGTCGGATGGTCCGCCGCGACCTGGAGTCGTCCCGCCAGGAGGGCGAGCTTGGGATCCCCCGGGCGCGCTTGCCGGGCCGGCGCGACGGCGTCGAGGGCGGCGCCGATCTGTCCGAGCTCGGCGAGGAGCTCGACCCGCGCGAACAGGAGCTCCGGATCGTTCGGCGACGTCGAGAGCAGGGCCTCGCAGGCCTCGAGGGCCTGCTGATTCCCTCCCAACCCTTTCGCGAGCTGGAGCGATTGTCGAAGCGCTTCGGGATGGCCCGGGACCAGGCGCAGGGCCTTCTCGACGTACTGCGTCGAGGTCGCATCGAGCTGCTGCGCCCTCAGGTAGGCGTCCGCCGCATCCCGGGGCCGGCCGGCGACCTTGAGCGCGTCGCCCAGGGTGGCCCAGATCGACTTGTCGTTGGGGTCGCCCCGGGCGGCCTCCTCGAGGAGGGGGACGACCTGGGCCGTGTCGCGGTTGGCGGCGAGAAGGAAGAGGGCCTTGTGGTGGAGCAGCGCGGGCGCATGGGCCGAGAAGCCGAGCCCCAGATCGACCGATCGCAGGGCGAGATCGGGTGAGCTCATCCGGTAGAACGCCATGGCGGCGTCATCGAGCTGGTGGGCGAGTTCGGGGCCGAAGTCGCCGAGCTCCGCCCGCCGATCCTCGACGAAGGCGAGGTACGCCTTGAGCTGCTGCTGGAACCGCTCGCGGTTCTGGCTCGCCTCGGCCTCCTCCGCGCTCTTGTGGAGCTTGCGGGCCGCATCGATCGCCGGGGGGGCGGGGGAGCCGGCCTCCACCGCCGGTGCCGAAGAGGCCATGGTATCGAGGCTAACACCGGGCTTCCGCGATAAATACGTTGGTCGAGTCGCGGCGTCCCGGCGAGCGGGCCGACCGACGTTCCGATGGGCGAGCGGCGGACTCGGAACCGCACGGGGCCGGTCTGGGTTTCCGAGGGTCTTCGTGGAAACCGACGCGAGGGCGCCCACCCTCCCGTGGGGAACCCTCGAAGTAACCGCCCAACCCCTTATCCTCGGTCCGGAGGGCAGCTTGAAGAGAGACGTCCGACCTCGGGGGACCCTCGAAGGGAGCCTAGCACCACCATGCCGCGACGAGCATCCCGAGGGCGAACGACGGACCGGAATCGGGTCCGAAAGTCGATCTACGATCCGATCCACGGCACGCTGACCCTCGAAGGCGCGGCCCTCGACCTGGTCGGGGATCCGTCGTTCCAGCGCCTGTGGGGGATCCGGCAGACCGGGCTCGCCCACCTCGTGTTTCCCGGGGCGAACCACACCCGGCTCGAGCACTCCCTCGGGGTCTACGCCGTGGCCCGCAAGATGTCCGACGCCCTCGACCTCGAGCCCGCGGACGCGGCGCTCGTGGAGGTCGGCGGCCTGCTCCACGATCTCGGACACGCTCCGCTCTCCCACACGCTCGACGGCCCGATGCGGGAGGTGCTCGGCGTCAGCCACGAGCAGCGCACGCGGTCGTCGATCCCCGGGCTCGGCGACGGCGGCCCCCGGTTCCCGGGGGCGCCCGCGTCGCGGGTGGCGGAGATCCTCGAACGCCACGGGATCCCCCCGGTGCGGGTCGCCGACCTCGTCGATCCCCCGAACCCCCGGGCCCCGAGCGGGCTGCTCCGGGCGATGTTGCATGGACCCGTGGACGCGGACCGGATCGACTACCTGCAGCGGGACGCCTACTATACCGGGGTCGCCCACGGCGCGATCGACGCGGTCCGGCTCCTCGCCACGGTGCAGGCGTTCGGGGACCGCTTCGTCTTCGCCGAGAAGGGCCGCGACGCCGTGGAGGGGTTCCTCGTCGGACGGTCGCTGATGTACTCGGCGGTCTACTTCCACAAGACGGTGCGTTCCGCCGAGGTGATGGCCCAGGCCGCCGTCGAGCGATATCGTGGGTACCCGTCGGCCGCTCGACCGCTGTTCGACGGGGCGGACGGGGATCTGTTCGCGGCCCTCGAGCGGAGCGGCGGCCGATCCGCCGAGCTCCTTCGCGCGCTGAGGATGCGTCGCCTCTTCCGCCGGGTCGGGGGTCGGCGCCGCCTCGGGGGGCCGGGGGGCTCGGAGCTCGCGCGGCTCGAACGCGATCCCGAGCGCCGCCGCGCCCGGGAGGACGAGCTGAGCGAGCGCGCGCGGGCGCCGCCGGGCTCCGTCCTGATCGACCTCTCGGGCATCGCCCGTCGGGGGATGGATCCGATGGACTGGTCCGAGGTCGGCATCCTCGAAGGACGTCGCGTCCGCTACCCGTTCCGGCGCTCCGGGTTCTGGCAGGCGGTCACGGTCCGTCCTCCCTCGCATTGGCCCGTCTCCGTCTACGCGGACCGTCGGTACGAAGCCCGGGCTCGCGCGCTCGTGCGACGCGATCCGATCCTCGGAGGGTGATCCGTCCGAGGGCCGACGCGAGGCGCCCGGGCCCCCCGTTCGGGAGCGCGCGCGGCCGCATCGACCCGAAGCGTCTCCGTCAGGCGACGACGACGCCCTGGGAGGTGATGGTGAACGGACGACGCTCCGGGTCGTGGGCCGAGCCGCGCATCCGCACGACCTTGACCTGGCGGACCGACCGGTCGCCGATCCACTTCCGCGTGAGGAGGATCTCTCCCCGGGTGAGGATCTCCTCGGGCGCCAGCACGAGGGGGTTCCCGGGAGTCGCCGTGATCACGGTCGTCACGTTCCGCTCGCTCAGGAACCGCAGGAGGGACTGGATCTCCGTGCGCTCCGCCTGCGGGTCCTGAGAGGCCTTGACGGTGAACCGGCGGATCGAGGTGATCGAGTCGACGAGGACCCGCCGGAAGTTGCCGCCGGCCATCTGCTGTCGCAGCTTGAGGTGGATCGACTGGATCGAGATGTCGTCCTCGCTCTGGGCCTTGCGCGACTCGATCGAGATGTCCCGCATCGCCTTGAGGTCCCCGAGGGCTCGGATCTCCTGTACGTCGGCCATCCGCTTGATCGCTCGGGTGCCCGGGTTGGCGTCCAGCGTTCGGACGGTCGAGAGGTCCCAGCCGAAGGAGCGCACGTTCTCGAGGATCTCGGAGGGGGGCTCATCGACGGCGACGAGCAGGACCTCCTCCCCGGATCGGATCCCTTCGAGGAGGAACCGAAGGCCGACGAGGCTCTTGCCGCTGCCCGTGCCGCCCGTGAGGAGGTACGGGCGTCCCGGCCAGAGCCCTCCGCCGAGCATCCGGTCGAGGCCCGGAATCCCGATGGAGACGCGGGCGGGCGGCTCGATCACGCCGGCTCCGTGGGGGGCTTATCCGACGGAGCCGGGACGGGGGCTTGCCCGGCGTCCGCCCCCTCGGATCCGGCGGCAGCCGCTGCCGGAGCCGTCGGCGGATTGGCGGGGGGAGCGTTGGTGAGGAGCTCGGGGGGCGGGGTCCCGGGTTCCGCGGACGTCACGGGCGGCGCCTTGCGGCTCCGGCTCGGCCGGCGTTTCGCCTTCGGCGAGGCGGCGTCCCCTCCGGGGGCCGGGGTGGTCCGGCGGCTCGCGCTCCGGGTCGTCCGTCGGCGCACCTTCGTCTCCGGGGGGTGGAGGACCTCGCGAACGCCCTCGGTCCCCGGCGACGAGGGGGCGGCGTCGGCCGGGATCGAAGGGGCCGACGGAGCGATTCCTTCGGCGGGAAGGGCAGGGCTCTCAGGGGCCCGAGGGGCGTGGGCCTCGACCGGAGCCCGGGTCGAGCTCGCCGGCGCCGGGGTCGAAGGAGGGGTCGGAGCGAGGGGTTCCGCGCTCGATGGGGCGGGCGCAGGTCCGGACGGGGCCGGCGCGGTAGCAGCGACCGGCTCCGCTTCGGGGGACCGTCCTCCCGAACCTTTCCGAGGTCGCATCGCCGGAAGCGGCGGGCGGGCTCGACCGCCCGGGCTTCGGCCCGCCGAACGGGGAGCGGTACCTCCACCTCCACGTGCCGAGGAAGTGAGGGTGAGCGGCGTGGGCTCCGGACGGCTCGATGGGGGGGCCACGGCCGTCGGAGTCGGGGAGTCGCCCGTGGGGGTCGGGGTTGGGGGAGCTTCGGGCGCCAGCGTCGGGATCGGGGACTGCACTCGGGAAGGAAGCGGCGGGCTCGCCGAAGGCGCCAGGGGGACGATCCTGGGGGGAGGCGGACTCGCCGGACTCGGCGGGGTCGGTTCGCTGCCTGCGCGGACGGACTCCATCGGCGGCCGTTCGACGTCGGGCGGCCGTGGGGGCGGGGGTCCCTCCGGCGGGGCGGTCGACCCGCCCGCGGGGTGGTCGACCGGAGCCGGCCGCCCGGCGTCACCGGGGCCGCTCGGAAGCTCGTCCGCCGACGCCGGCGCCGGGAGGGGGACATCGGACGGAGGTGGGGCGCTTGGTGGCGGCTCCGAGTCGGGGATACGGGGTTCGGGTGGGGGCGTGGTTGGGGTGGAGGCC